>CAYMSC010000136.1:8066-12798 GCA_964392805.1 uncultured Saprospiraceae bacterium | reverse complement strand
AAATCCGTACAACCTATCCTCCTAATAATTTTATTTACTTTGCCTTTTGGTTTAGGAACTGTGATTTGCTATTGGGCATCAACTTTTCCAAAAAAATCCTCTTCCAAAATAGCATATTGATAATTATCCCACCATTCTCCACGAATGGGTAAAATCTTACGATGTCGACCTTCTTTTTGCATTCCCACTCTTTCTAATAATTTGATAGAATTACTATTTTCGGTAGCCACCCCTGCTGTAATTCTATGCAAATTTAAATCCACAAAAGCATAATGGAGTATTGTTTCAACTGCCTCTGTAGCAAAGCCACTTTTCCAAAAATTAGGGTGTAAACTATAAAAAATTTCTCCACTTTTATATTTGACTTGAGATAGGTTTAAACCAGCTTCTCCGATGAATTCGTCCGACTCTTTTAAAGAAATAGTCCACCAAAAATTAGTTTTTCCAAAAGTAGTCATATCGCTAATGGCATTGACAATTAATGTTTTTGTAAATTCCTCATTTGGGGGTATACCAATCGTATTGTATTTAGCAACTTCCTTGTTACATTGATTTTTATAAATAGCCGACAAATCAGCTAAAGTGACTAATTTAAGTTTTAGTCTGGCAGAATTTAAGTTAGCCATTTTCTTACTTTTTTTAAGCGTTTAATAAAAGTAACGGCAAGATGATAAAAAAATAAATATTATCAATATTTTTTACTACAAAATATAAAATCCAGTCACCGTTTTTGAGCAAAAAAAAATGTAAGAAATCAGCAATACCTACCAAAATAAAATGTAAGTTTACACGAAATTATTAAAAACAACAAATACACATTAACTACCTATTATTTAATCACTTTTAATTTTTTTCAATCAACCTTCTAAAACAATAAAAAATGAATTTCAAAAAATTCATTTGGCTGATTCTAGTTTAAGTAGAATAGTAAAAAAATATACCTCCCTAAATTAATCGAAAACTCAAAAAACACTACAATTTCATCACTTTGTTAATTTGTGGAAAACTTCCGCTCTAAGGATTACAATTAAATACAAAATACCTGTATTTTTGTCAGCTTATGAGATTGCGTACACTAGAAATAAAAGGATTTAAGAGTTTTGCTGACTTAACTCAGATTCATTTCAATGAAGATGTCATTGGAGTTGTTGGGCCAAATGGTTCGGGCAAATCTAACATTGTAGATGCAATTCGTTGGGTATTGGGAGAGCAGAAGAGTAAGGAATTGCGTTTGGACAAAATGACCAGTGTCATATTTAATGGTACTAAAAAGCGTAAACCTAGTGGTGCAGCCTCCGTTTCTCTAACTTTTGAGAATACAAAAAATCTACTTCCTACCGAGTATAATATGGTCACGGTGACCAGAATGTTGTACCGAAGTGGCGAAAGTGAATACCGCCTCAATAATGTTCCCTGCCGTTTAAAAGATGTTACTTCCCTGTTTTTAGATACGGGTATTGGTTCTAACTCTTATGCGATTATCGCCTTGAATATGGTTGATGATTTATTGAGTGATAAGGAAAATGCTCGACGGAGAATGTTTGAACAAGCCGCTGGTATTTCCAAATATAAAAAACGAAAGAGAGAGACTTTAAATAAATTAAAAAATACAGAAGCGGATTTAGAAAGAATTGAGGATTTGCTATTTGAAATTGAGGGCAATTTAAAGTCCCTCGAAAAGCAAGCAAAACGAGCAGAACGCTACTACGAAATCAAAAGAAATTATAAAGAATTAGCTTTAGATTTAGCAGTTTTTCAAGTTGCTGAATACAAGGAAGATTATAAGTCTATCGAATCTCGATTGACGGTGGAGATGGATGCTTTTCGACAATTAGAAATTGACAACCGAGGTTTAGAGGCAAAAATTGAAGAAGAGAAACGACAAAATCTTGACTATGAAAAGAATTTGTCAGAAAGTCAAAAAGCTTTAAATAGCTTGGTGGGCGGAATTCGAGAAATGGAAAATGAAAAGCGGATTTTAGAACAACGTTCTCTTTTCACCAAAGACAATAAAGAAAAATTAGGCACTCAAATCAATGTTGCCAAAGCACGAATTACGCAGTTGGATGAGGAGGTGGTAGAATATCGTTCTCGAATCAATGAAGAAAAGCGGAAAGAGGCAGAATTAGATGATTTATTGGAAAAAGCAGAAGACGAACTAGCTAAAATTAAAGCCAGTCACTCTACTTTAAAATCTGACTTAGACGAATATTTGGAGGCGCAGCAAAGTATGGAACGTGCCATTTTTGAAATGGAAAAAAATAAGGCGATTAACACCAATCAATTGGAGTCACTAGGTCGTTCTTTATTGCAAAATCAGCAGGAAATTATGGGACGACAAGGGGAAATAGATACCCTTGGCGTACAATTAAAAGAATTAACGGAAAAGACAGAAAAACAAGGTGGTTTAATCGAAAATTTAGAGAAAAAAGAAGGCGAAAGGCAATTAGAAATAGAACGAACCGATAAAGAAATTCGGGAATTAAACGATAAGATAGCAGGGATTAGTCGGAAATTAGATGCCAAGGAGAATGAATTCAAATTGACCAAAAGTATGGTTGATAATTTGGAAGGATTTCCTGAATCTATCAAGTTTTTGAATAATAATAAGGAGTGGAAAACTAAAGCCCCTTTATTATCTGACATCATCTACGTAAATGAAGAATATCGGGTAGCCATTGAAAACTACCTCGACCCTTACCTAAATTATTACGTAGTTAAAGATATGGAGGCGGCGTTGAGTGCGGTTAAATTATTGAATCGAACGCAGAAGGGAAAGGCTAACTTTTTTATATTGGATGCCTTTGCAGATTATGCACCTTCCATGACGAGCTTCAGTAATTTTACTAGGGCTACGGAGCTAGTAGAAGTCGATGATAAATATATTCACTTGGTGAGTTTTTTATTATCCAATGTGTTCTTGACGGAAAAAGAAGTTGGGGAATTAACTCAAAAAGTAGAAGACCAAAACATCGTTTTATTATCAAAAAGTGGTGGTTTTATAAAGAAAAAATTCAGTTTATCAGGTGGTTCGGTCGGATTATTTGAAGGTAAAAAAATTGGTCGTAAGAAAAATTTAGAGGTTTTAGAAAAAGTGATAGGTGAATTAGACAAGGAAAAAGACAAGCATACCACTACCCTATTAGAATTAAAATCCAACCTTAAAACGCTCAAAGAAAATTCGAGTAAAGTTTCTATCAATACAGAAAAGCAATTGTTTAATCAATTGAACCAACAAAAGGTTTCTGTTCAAACTCGAATTGAAAACTTTGAATCTTTTGCGAGTGAAGTCACGGCTAAAATTGAGGAAAATCAGCTTAGAATTTCCAAGATTAAAGATGAAAACAAAGTAATTAGCGAACAATTGGGCGTTAAGCGGAAAACAGCAGAAGATGCCAAATCAAAATTATCCAACACCGATGATTCTTTTAAAGAAGTAGCCAATAAATTAAGTGTTGCCAATCACGATTTTAATGAAAAGAACATTGCTTTTATCAAGCAACAAAATATGGTCAATACCATTCAACAAGAATTGACTTTTAGAGAAAAACAATTAGTAGAATTAAAAGAAAAGTTGGAAAATGATTTAGCGACGATTAGTAGTTCTGATGGAGAAATTTCCGAATTATTAAAGCAGATGAAAGTCTTAGATGTTAAACTTTTAGAAGCTTATGAAGTAAAGAAAGAAAAATCCAAAACACTCGGAACTGCCGAACAAGCCTATTTCAAAGCAAGAGGATTTATTACGGAAATGGAAGATGATTTGCGTAAATCTAATCGCAAATATATAGATACTCAAAGTCTTATTAACAACCTAAAAGATAAGTTTAATAGTATCAAATTAAACCTTACTTCTATTGGGGAAAGAATGAAATTAGAATTCCAAATTTCTATCAATGAGGTGATTGCGATGGAACCCAAAGAAGGACTCAAAAGAGATGAATTACAAGTAAAGGTTGAAAAGTTAAAAAAACGCTTGGATAATTATGGAGAGATTAATCCAATGGCGGTAGAAGCTTATAATGAAATTAAAGAGCGGTATGATACCATCACCCAACAAAGAGATGATGTCGTTAATGCCAAAAATTCTTTGATTGAAACCATTGCAGAGATTGAAACAACGGCAACGGCTCAATTTATGGAAGCTTTTGAGAAAGTAAGGGTTGCCTTCATCGAAGTTTTCCAGAGTCTATTTACCAAGGATGATGTTTGTGATTTACAATTAGAAGACCCAGAAAACCCATTAGATTCCCGTATCAAAATTACCGCCAAACCTAAAGGAAAACGTCCTCAATCTATCAGTCAATTATCGGGTGGAGAAAAGACCCTTACTGCTACGGCACTACTCTTCGCACTTTACCTCTTAAAGCCTGCCCCATTCTGTATTTTTGACGAGGTGGATGCACCTTTGGATGATGCCAATATTGAGAAATTTAATAATATTATCAAGAAATTTGCAGAGCGTTCTCAATTTATTGTTGTGACACACAACAAGCAAACAATGGCTGCAGTGGATGTAATTTATGGGGTACATATGCAGGAAATGGGCGTATCTTCCGTTACGCCAGTTGACTTTAGAACACTAGAACACAGTAATATTTTACAGGCGGCTGAAGGCTAAAATAAATAATACCATAAATCCAGTCTAATCGTGCCGTAGGTACGTAACATTGGTAGAAATAAATAATACCATAAATCCAGTCTAATCGTGCCGTAGGTACGTAACATTGGT
>CAYMSC010000136.1:0-7966 GCA_964392805.1 uncultured Saprospiraceae bacterium | reverse complement strand
AAATAAATAATACCATAAATCCAGTCTAATCGTGCCGTAGGTACGTAACATTGGTAATATAAAAAACAAAAATGCGCATTAGCAATGGAGTAATGTTAAACGCTTATCCCGATAGCATCGGCAGCAATTTGACCGATATAGTCGACATGCTAAAAATGCCCGTATTTAAAGATACCTTTTCTCTCTTTTACGTTTTACCTACCTTCTTTAATAGCGATTTAGATAGAGGCTTTTCAATTATTGACTATAATATCAATCAAGAATTGGTGACCACCCAAGATATTACCGCTTTAAAAGCACTCAATATACAGTTGAAGTTTGATATTGTACTAAATCATCTATCGGTTGCTTCCCCCCAATTCAAAGATTTAATTCAAAATGGGCAAGCATCCAAATACAAAGATTTTTTCATTAATTGGAATGAATTCTGGAGAGGACATGGAACGAAGAATGAGGAGGGTATTATGATTCCTGAAAAGGAATATTTGGATAAGTTATTTATGCGAAAATCAGGCTTGCCGATTCTAAAAGTCTTATTCCCTGACGGAACGGAACAAGCTTATTGGAATACCTTTTATCAAAAAATTAGGTATCAAAAATTAGCGGTAACAGACTTAAATACTATTAAAAATTTAAGTGGGAGTGCTGCTGAACAGATTTGCCAATTGGTGAATACCGCTATTGAAAAAAAGCAAGCTATTCAAACGATAGACTTTGGTAAACATACGGAATATAAGGAAGCCATCCTGCATATCCTCCAAAAAAATCGGAGCTATTTAGGGCAAATGGATGTCAATGCAAAATCCCCTTTAGCATGGGCATTCTATGAGGATGTTTTAGCCAAAGTAAAAAGCTACGGTTGTCAAATTTTAAGATTAGATGCTTTTGCTTATTTACACAAGGCAATAGGCGAATCCAACTTTTTTAACAAACCAGGCACTTGGGATTATTTAGCAAAAATTAATACAATAGCTCAAAAAAATAATTTATTATTACTCCCCGAAATTCACGCAGAATATGGCTTACATCTTCACGATGAGGTTGCCAAAGAAGGTTATGTCATTTACGATTTTTTCTTGCCGGGATTAACGATTCATGCTATCGAAAAAAGCACCAATAAAGCCCTCATCACTTGGGCAAAAGAGATTATTGCCAAAGGATACCAAACGGTCAATATGCTCGGTTGCCACGATGGCATTCCCGTATTAGATTTAAAGGGCAAAATAGTAAATGGGGTTTATCAAAAAGGCTTATTAGACGATGCTGACATTGAAGAAATGATGGCCTTAATTTTAGAAAGAGGCGGACGGGTCAAAAATCTGTATGGAGCAGACGGAAAAAAGATTTCCTATTATCAAGTCAATGCCACCTACTTTAGTGCATTAGGAGAAAACGAACAAAAATTATTATTAGCCAGAGCCATTCAATTATTTATGCCCGGTACTCCTCAAATTTGGTACTTAGATATTTTTGCCGGCACTAATGACCACCAAGCAGCAGACAAAGCAGGCGCAGGTGGACACAAAGAAATCAATAGAACCAATTTGAGCCTAAAAGACATTGAAGCTGGATTAAAAAAAGAAGTAGTCCGCCAACAATTAGCCATGATTCGGCTAAGAAATACTTGCAAAGCCTTTGCAGGAAAAGTCGAGTTTGAAGAAAGTAGCGAAACAGAATTGACTATTACTTGGCGCAATGAAGCTGCTTTTGCAACATTAAAAGCAGATTTAAAAACACATGATTTTGTTATTCAATACTCGGAATCGGATAGTGATAGTACTTTGATTTTGTAATTTTAGACAATTTTTGCATTGGGCTACCGTAGCTCAAGCATCTTGCTTGAGAAGTAATAATACTGTATTCCGATTTATAGGAGCAGACTCTTCATAATTTTAGGAAACAACGAAAAAATCCGTGTAAATCCGTTGCATCAGTTCAATTCGTGGTCCTATCCTATCTAATAAGGCTACTTATTTTTTACAAAATCCCTAAATTAAAAAGTCTTTTTACCAGTTGCACAAATCACTGATTAAGGGAAAACGAAAAAAATAACCAACGCAAAACAACACACAGCCTGCTCCGAAACTTCGGAGACCTAGAGCAAATCATGTAAAGTAACCGTTGAATCCATTAGCCATCCCATCCGCATGCGGTTCACAAACAGCGTTTGTTCATGTGTTCCAATCCTACTAGCTTAGCTGCTTAGGTTATTTTTTGCGAAATCCCTAAACTAATTTTCTTTTTTTGCGCCATATTGAGCCAGAAACATACCAACTACGGTAATTAATAGTCCCAAAGAAATGTAGCTTGTATCACCATTGGTGCCATTAATGTATTTATAAACCATAAAGGCTATTGAAAATAGCATTAAGCCCAAACCTAACATTCTTATTACTTTTAGGCTATCCATCGTTATTTTTTTATTGAACGAATTCATCGTTCATCATTCATCGTTCAATACCCATATTTCTTCTTCCACAAAGCCCGCATATTATTTCTAATTTTCTCTTCATTAGGATTTGTACTAGGTTCAAATAAGGTAGTGCCTTTGATGGTTTCGGGTAAAAATTCCATGTCTGCGAAGTTGCCTTTTTCGGCGTGGGCATATTTATAACCCTTCCCATAATTTAGGCTCTTCATCAATCTAGTCGGCGCATTTCTAATTTCTAGTGGAACAGATAAGCTGCCCGTTTCTCTCACTAATTGTTGTGCTTTATTTATCGCCATATAAACAGAATTACTTTTAGGAGAAGTCGCTAAATAAACCACTGCCTGAGATAGAATAATTCTAGCTTCGGGCAAACCAACTGCCGTAGCTGCTTGAAAAGCCGTGGTAGCCATCAATAAAGCATTGGGGTTCGCCAAACCAATATCCTCAGAAGCAGCAATCATCATTCGTCGAGCGATAAATTTAATATCCTCTCCCCCTTCAATCATCCTTGCCAAGTAGTAGACCGCCGCATTGGGGTCACTCCCTCGAATAGATTTTATAAAAGCAGAAGCAATATCATAATGCTGGTCGCCCGATTTATCGTAGACCGCTATATTTTGTTGTACTTTTTCTTTGACAAAATCATTCGTAATCTTCAATTGATTTTCCCCGTTCTGAAAGTTGGTGACCAATTCTAAGACATTCATTAACTTTCGGGCATCGCCGCCCGAATAAAGCAACATGGCATCGTATTCTTCGACTTCAATGGCTTTCTTTTTCAAAAACTCATCTTCTGTCAATGCTCTATCCACCAAATGAATCAATTGTTCTTTGGATAAATGTTTGAGTACATAAACTTGGGCACGACTAAGTAGTGCTGAAATGACTTCAAAGGATGGATTTTCGGTAGTTGCCCCAATTAAAGTAATCACGCCTTTCTCGACTGCACCTAAGAGCGAATCCTGCTGGGCTTTATTAAACCGATGAATTTCATCTATAAATAATATGGGATTAGGTTTACTAAAAAACTGTTGCTTTTTAGCCTTCGCAATCGTTTCTCTAACATCTTTTACCCCCGAACTCACCGCACTTAACGTATAAAACGGTCGGTCCAACTGATTAGCAATAATGGTTGCCAAAGTCGTTTTTCCTACGCCGGGAGGTCCCCAAAGAATAAAGGAAGGAATCTTACCAGATTCTATCGACTGTCGAAGTACTGCCCCTTGTCCTGTCAAGTGTTCCTGACCTTGATAGTCGTCTAATGTTTTAGGTCGCATCCTTTCTGCTAATGGTTGGAGCATTTTATGAAAATTTCAATTTTTAAATGTGTTATTATTTAGCATACCATTTTTCAATGACTTTTAATGCCTTGGTTTTAGGCGTAAAACTTAATGGAGAGGGCTTTCTTCTTCGCCTAGTTTGTATGGCTACTCCGTAATTTTCGGGTGTCCATTTCCAAAAAAAGACGCCGCCCAACCATTCTTCCTTCCAAAATGTTTTAAACATCGCTTCATAACATAGAGCTTGGGTTGGCGTAGAGATTTCCGACTCCGCTACTGGTCCTCGTTTTTCCCATTCCCACGGTCGAATTGCCGCATCTTTTGCACTCCTGTATCCAATTTCTGTAAATACAATCGGTTTTTTCCACTTATCATGCAATTGTTTGAGTCTGCGATGATGGGGTATCCATCCTTTTCGCAGTTCTTTTAAGGAAGGATTTTCTTTGTTCGTCAACGGAAAATAGGCCTGTACACCAATATAGTCTAGTGCATCCCAAAATTTTATTGCCTCATACTCTTTATGAAAATTGGCGGCATAGGTCAGTTGCCCAGAATAGACCTTTCGGATTTCACTAATGATATTGCGCCATTCTTGTTCGTGTTGAGTCGTCGTAATATAGAGTTCAGTTCCAATACAAAGTCCTTCAAAATCATATTTTTCTGCCAGCCTAGCATAGTATAAAATAAAAGACCGATATTGCTCGAACCATTGGGCCCACTCTTCTGGAGAATTCATCTTAATATCAGAGCGCCATTTACCATTAGCATTGCTTAGCCAAATATGCGGTTTTAGTAAGGTCTTTATTCCTTTTTCTCTAGCGATTTTTGCAGTATTTGCCATTCCTTTTTCTCGCTCTCCTAGCATACCTCTATTTCTTCTATGAATGATGATTTCTGGATTATCATGACCATCTTGCCAACCAAAAGGTGTTTGTGACATCCAATTCGCATGATGATTTTCAAGGCTTTGCATGTGCTTAGCTTGGATACTCATACGAGTCCCTTCCCAACATACGCCTTTTATTTTTTCTATCTTCGTAAGTCCATCCTTCTTTAAATCGAAAGACTGTTGCTCGGCCTTGAACAGTTCTATTCCTCCCACTAAAGTTAAGAGTAATGTTGCTATTATTATTTTGAAATATTTAACCAAGAACATATCGGATTTTTTTATTGATTGATAGAGACGTAATTGGGAATTGTCCCCAAGTCCTGTAGGGACTAAACATAGGTAGTCTATAATATTAATCGCTAAGTAACGGCAAAACAATAACTTGAACATCTAGGACGGCTTCTTTTGCTCCTATTTTCACTTTAAAATCGGTCATAGTATCAACAATACTCCCTCTTTTAAAGAAAAACTAGAACCAAAATAAGCTCGTCCAGATGACCAACTTATTATTTCGTCGTTACTAAATTACATTTTTACGTGCCGTAGGTACGCAACATAGGTTTCAAAATCATGAGCCGTGTCCAGAAAAAGTTTCATCGATTTAAATCAAGGGAATCTTAGCGATATAAGCTGTTGTATTACTTTCTAAAAGTACGGGCATATCTGTAAGCATTTTATATCTAGCTTTCAAATTTTTCAAACCAATCCCTGTGGAGGAACCATCTCTTCCTCTAAGTTGTAAATTATTCTCTACTTTTAAATAATTTTGCTCATTGGAGATGGAAATTTTGAGTGGCATTTCTTCAGAAATAATATTATGCTTAATGGCATTTTCAATTAATAATTGAAGCCCAAAAGGAGGCAATTGTAATCCTAACTTACTCTTGGCAATACGAACTTGAATTTGTAGACTTTTATCAAAGCGCATTTTTTGTAAAAATAAATAGGACTTTATAAAATCTAATTCCTGTTCTAAAGGAATGGTTAGTTCCTCATTCATTTCCAATAGAGTCCTAAAAACCTTGGAAAATTGTTTAGTAAATTTCACAGCCGTTTGTGGACTCCTTGGAATCAAAGACGACAATATGTTCATGCTATTAAATAAAAAGTGAGGATTTATCTGATTTTTTAAAATTTCATATTGCGATAAAATATGTTCTTTTTCCATTTTTGCCGCCTTAATCATCAATTCACTATTCTCATATTCAAGCGTTTTGTTTCTAACTCGAAGGATATAAGTCTCTAAAGCTTTGTCTAATATCAGGCGTAGTTCTTCTACATTCCAAGGTTTCGTGATAAAATGATTGACCTTCCCTTTGTTTATAGCATCAATAATCGACTGTACATCACTATATCCCGTCAAAACCATTCGGATAATATCAGGATACTTTTTACTCACTTGTTCAAATAATTCCACCCCGGTCATCTTTGGCATTCTCTGGTCACTGATGACTAAATCAACTTGTTCATCTGCCAAAATTTGTAGTGCCTCTTCCCCACTCTGCGCTGTCAGAATATCATAATATCGCCGCAGCACCGCTCGAAAAGCAGTAAGGTTATCCTTCTCATCATCCACATATAAAATGCGGTATTTTTCTTCCATGGTCTTTAGTATATATTATATAAACCTAATCTGCTAAGTTAGGGTTTTTGGCTTTGTTCTGGTAGGTAAATCAACAATTAATATTAATCCCCTATATTTGTTTTATTGTTGGAGCTAGATTAGCGAGTTAAGTAACGACAGAAAGTCTACTTGAACATCTAGGACGGATTCTTCCGTCGTTACTAAGTAAATTTAAACCTGATTTCGATTTGCGCTAATTTTCAAAAGCCCATTTAAAATTCAATACGTTAAAAGTAATTTCAATATATGAAAAAAGAAGAACTAAAACCTAAAAAGGTCAATGACTCAAAAACAATCATGACGGAAATGGTGATGCCCAATGATACCAATCCTTCTGGAAATTTAATGGGCGGGAACTTGATGAGATGGATGGATATTGTTGCGTCCGTAACAGCTGGCAAACATTGTGAATCTGAAGTTGTGACTGCTTCTGTTGATCATGTTTCTTTTACAAAGCCTATTTTCAAGGGAGATATAGTGACCTTGGAAAGTCAGGTTACAAGATCATTCAACTCTTCATTAGAAGTTTATGTAGAAGTTTTTGCGGCAGATATGAAAGGAGCAAATAATCGAATGTGTAATGATGCTTATTTTACCTTTGTTGCGCTTACGGATGATATGAAAAAAACTAAGAAAGTGCCAGCTTTAGTTCCATTGACAAGAGAAGAAGAAAAATTATACGAAGGTGCGGAAAGAAGAAGAGAATTAAGATTAATACTAAGTGGAAGAATGAAGCCTGAGGCAGCAAAGAATTTAAAAGACTTTTTTAATAATATATAAAAAATTTCAGTTGAGGTTGTCTCAAAAATGGAAACTATTGATTTTTCCTTACCAATCAATAAAATTTATACTAAGACAACTTCAACTGAAAAGGCTGAGTGCTTATCCTACCATTTGGTCCGCAGAAAAATGGAAACTTCCTTCTATCAAAGCATTTTCATCAGAATCCGCTCCGTGAACTGCATTTTCGCCAATACTAGTTGCATATAATGCACGTATAGTACCGGGCGCAGCTTCAGAAGGGTTCGTCGCTCCGATTAATTTACGGAAATCAGCCACGGCATTATCTTTTTCTAAGATGGCTGCAACGATTGGCCCACTGGACATGAACTCTACTAATTCACCATAGAAAGGTCTTTCAGCGTGAACTGCATAGAATTTACCAGCAACAGCAGGAGTTAAATGAGTTAGTTTCATCGCAATAATTTTGAAACCAGCCTCATTAATTTTTCCTAAAATAGCACCAATGTTACCAGCTTTTACTGCATCAGGCTTAATCATGGTGAAAGTTCTATTTCCAGCCATAGGGATGTATTTTTTATTTTAAATTAAAAAAAATTTGTTTGCTATTGACTTACAGTTTATTATAGCAATATTAATAGTTGCCAAAAAAATGAATAAAGCAACTTGGCTAACGTGTCGGACACCTCAAAGGTGTCCGACACGTAGTTATTCCTTTTTTAAGTGATTGTCTATAAAGATGTAAGGTTTTCTTTAAAAAAAAAGAAACTTAATCGACTTTCTTAAAAGCGGTGCAAAAGTATAAAAACTAAAAACAAGATGCTTGAATTTGATGAATATTTATTTAATAATAATAATAGGTTCGCCAAACGATGAACGAAGAAGTTCGGAAGTAGTACTTCCTCATCTTGATTATCGAAAAAATAGCCTCGAAATAAATTATATCCTGATGTTACGCAAAGAAAAATTATTGAGCACCAAAGGTGCGGCATATGACAGCA
>CAYMSC010000135.1:0-12930 GCA_964392805.1 uncultured Saprospiraceae bacterium | reverse complement strand
TTATTAGTTTTAGCTTCATATAATTATAAAGGTAACATAGCTCTCTGAGCTGTGACAAAAGTAACACGGCTCTCTGAGCTGTGACAAAAGTAACACGGCTCTCTGAGCTGTGACAAAAGTAACACGGCTCTCTGAGCTGTGACAAAGGTAACATAGCTCTCTGAGCTGTGACATTTATTTATTGAATGTGTTTCTGTAGAAATCTCAATTGGTAATAAAAATTCTTTATAACTTTTTCACAGCTCACAGAGCTATGTTACTTTCACAGCTCACAGAGCTGTGTTACTTTCACAGCTCACAGAGCTATGTTACTTTCACAGAGCTGTGTTACGCCTTCGGGGCTAATCGTTTCTGCAAATCTTCCAAAGAAACCCCTTTGGTCTCTGGCATCATTCGCCATACCCATATTAATTGTAAGACCATCATAAAAGCAAAAAAGGCAAAGATTTTCCCACCGCCATAAGTACTCTGAAAGTAGGGGAATATGGTCGTAATCAACCAAGCAAAGACCCAATGCGTCCCACTCCCCAATGCCATACCTGAACCTCGCACCTCATTTGGAAAAATTTCAGAAATAAATACCCAAATAACGGCCCCTTGACCAATGGCATGAGAAGCGATAAAAGCAAAGACCCAGAAGCTAAGCCCACTCAGCGAATCTTGGAAAAAAGAAGAAGACATCATTGCCAAGGAAATAATATAACCAATTGACCCAATAATCATCAAAGTCTTTCGGCCTGCTTTGTCAATTAAATATAAGCCCAGCATCGTAAAAATTAAGTTAACAACCCCAATGCCAATGGTTTGTAATAAGCCACTAGAAGCATCCATTCCTGCGGCTTCAAATATTCGAGGGGCATAATAGATGATGGCGTTGATGCCCGAAGCTTGGTTGAAAAAAGCCAATAAAAAGGCTAATAATATGGGCAATCTATATTTTCCAGAAAAGAATTCTCCAATACTCGCACCCTCTGTCACATCAGAAGCTTGTATGTCCGCTAAAGAAGCTTCTACGGTATTTGGGTTAATAGCTGCTAAAACGGCCTTAGCTTCTGCTATATTCCCTTCTTTCACGACTAACCATCTTGGGCTACGAGGTACTTTTAACATCATTAATATAAATAGGAAAGCAGGTATTGCTTCAATTCCTAACATCCATCGCCAAGCATTTTCTCCTCCGACGCCCATTTTATTGATATAATAATTGGTAATAAAAGCAACCAATATACCAAAGACCAAATTAAATTGGAATAAAGCGGTTAATTGCCCTCTCTTTTCTTTGGGGGCAATTTCAGAAATATATACAGGAGCTGCCACCGAAGAAGCCCCAATTCCAATTCCACCGATAATCCTCGCAATCATCAGTGTGATATTATCGGGTGCTAAGGCTGAACCTATAGCAGACACTAAAAATAAAATACCTATCCAAAAAAGCGTTTTTTTTCGACCAATCGCATCGGTAGGAATCCCACCAAACAAGGCACCGAAGATGGTTCCAAATATGGCAGACCCTACGGTAATCCCTAGTTCCCCTGCACTTAAATTCCACAATTTTTGAATGGATTGTTCTGCACCAGAAATAACGGCAGTATCAAAACCGAATAGAAAGCCACCTAAAGAAACGGTGAGCGACCAGAATAGTACTTTTCTAGTATTCATATATTAATTAATTTTTGGTGACTTATTCAGAATAGAGAGTAGAGATTAGAAAAAAGAGATAGAAATCGGTAAGCCTTTCAACTTTTCATTTTTTTACCGAAAAAATTGTTAGTAATACTTGATTGTTCTCTCTTCTCTCAATGAAATAGTCTCTACTCTCTAATCTACTGAATAGGTATGATTTTTATTTTGTTTTGTAAGTCAGACCTAAATATCAGAAAATATTAGGAAAAGAGGGAATATTTGACAAGTTTATCGAAACACCTGCGTATTAAAACACAAAACGCCCCAAGTAACTAAATACTTGAGGCGTTTATATCTTTTAAAGAACGAATCTTTTATTAATCTTCTTGGTTGGCTTTTAATACTTCTGGATTTAAAACAGTATACTCTCCGTTTTCTACTCGCTCCTCAAAAACAGCCTTTGGTACGGGCATTTTTCGATTAAGACTGACGATTTCTACCGTTACACTTTTTGATGTCTCCTTAACAACTTTTACTTTGATACTACGACCACCCATAAATTATATTTTTGATTATTAAAATAGTAAAGATACAAAAAAAATAAAGGTTATTATAAAGTAGGTAATTTCGAGAAATCATGCTACTTTTTAATAACCTTTAAATCAATAACTTGAAAAGTTATTTATATTTCTCTAATCTTAGTTTAAGCTAAAATCCACTTCCATTTTTTTAGAAGCCATTCTTAACATATCTAAGCCTCTATCTTTTATCTGGCGAACTCTTTCTCTACTGATACCCATCTGGTCGCTAATATCGCCTAAGTTCATTGGATATTTTCTGTCGATACCAAAAAACAACTTCAAAACAGAAGCTTCTCTTGGAGGCAGTGAATTTAATAATTGAGACGCTTGAATGCTTACTGACTCTCTGTATGCTAAATTAGTGTCAGGTCTTTCAATTTGGTGGTCTTCCATCAATCCGCCTAAAGAAGAATCACCATCCTCGTCAATTGGTGCATCTAATGACCGACATTTTTTGTAAGATTCTAAGCTTTTCTTAACTACCTCTTCAGAAAAACCAGTTTCCTCAGCAATTTCTTCCAAGGTCGGCTCTCTTTCCATAACTTGTAGCAATTCAGTACGCTTAGAAATAATTTTAGATACATTTGATTGGTGATTCAAAGGTAATCTGATTTTTCTTGACTTTTCATTTAGTGCTTGTAAAATGGATTGTCTAATCCACCATACCGCATAAGAGATAAATTTGAATCCTTTAGTTTCATCAAATCTTTCTGCCGCCTTAATCAAACCCAAGTTACCTTCGTTGATTAAATCACCCAAAGACAATCCCAAATTTTGGTATTGCTTAGATACTGATACGACAAAACGTAAATTGTGATTAACAATAGCTTGTATGGAATCTTTGTCGCCAGTTTTTATCTTTTGGAATAATTCCAATTCTTGCTCGGGGCTCAGAACTTCATACTTCGAAATTTCATTGAAGTACTTTTCAAGAGACTTTTCGTCTCTCCTAGTGATTGTATTTGTAATAACTAACGCACGCATACTTTTATATTAAATTTTGTTTTAAATTAATTTTAATTCTAAGACAGGATTCTACTATTATAAGTCACGAATATAAACCTCTATGACCTTTAATATATTGTATTTTTTCTTATTATGTTAATTTAAACCACTATATGGTAAATTTTTACCAAAATGATTTTTACATTTTAACAAGAATTCAAAATTTATCAATGAATTTAAGTGTTATATATTCCAAATAAATGGGGTGAATAACTACTTATTCTCGCTTATAAAATTTTGTTAAAATACTTTTTCCTTTCTCTTTGTATTGTTTGCTTAGAATAGATACTACCTTATTAGGCAATAATTTTGTAGGTGTGCTAGATTAACACAATCGTTCATGGGAAGTTTTTCGTATTTGATTGAGTAATTCCTATATATTCTAACTGTACTTTAATCAAAAAAGTTTGCAAATGTAGGAAAAAAATAAAAAAAAAGTAATTTTTAGTTCTTTTTTTTCATTTTCACAAGCTTTTTTTCAAAAATGCAAAAATAAAAGGGGTTTGAATGTGTGAGCTGATTGTTTAAAGGAAGTTTGGCGAAGGTAAGTAACTTCTTTTACAATAAAGAATGATTAGGTATTTATTTATAAAAACTATTTATTGTTAGGAAAAATCGCTTATTTAGTTCTTTCAACTAACTTCTCCATTGTTTCATTTAACAGTTCTATCATACGATTTTGGTTACCCAATTGCTTGCGCAATTCTTGCATTTCTTCTCTTAAGATATTTGAGATATTTTGTGGGGAGGGAAGGAAAGGACTCAATTTTGCTCGTACGTACCATATTTCTCGAATATCTCCTAAGCCTAAACGGTAGGGTTCATAAAACGAATTATCTGCATGCAATTCTAATTGTTTCTCATCTTTCAAATAATTATAGACTCGTTTCACTAAAATATCACCACGAGTAACAATCACATAGACAAAACTATTTTTAAGCGAACTTTCCCATAAGGTAGGTTCTAAAAAACTACAGATTACTTTATCCCCTTCAAATAAAGTAGGTTCCATACTATCTCCTGCTACATCAAATGACCGATGTGTGCCTACCTTATATTTATAATCAGGTAAGGTAAAGGAAGGTAAGTCTTGTATAAAAGTAGGTTTGGATAATTCGCTCGCATAAGCTGATTGTGCAGGGCTAGGGACATGAACAATCCGTTCGTCGTCTTGAGAATTAGTAACTATCGTCAACACTCGAAGATTTTTGTTATCCTCGTCCGTCATAAATAGCGGACCTTTACCCGTGTATATATAGACCGGATTCATTTTATAAGCCTCTACTGATTTTCGCAATAATTCTATTGTCACATCTCTTCGTTCTTTTAGTATCTCACTCAAACTTTGAGGCAAATAATCTACGGACATCGCAAATTGCCGCATGGAACGAACCACGCCATCTGTTTTAAGTTGATTAATACATTTTACAAAACGCTGAGTTACTAAACTATTCATTAATTGCTTATTTTTCTATATAAATATAGTGCAAAGTTACTAAAATTAATTCATCTATAAAGAATAAGCTTATATTTATTAGTAAAAAAGTTACAAAAATAGTAAAAGTGGAAAGTGTTGGGTAGCAAATAGTAAATTAGGAAAATAGCAATTTGGGGAATACAGTAAGGAATGCCTTATGATATGAAAATATTGTTAAGAAAAGATGAGTTTTGGAAAGAGGAAAAGGTGGAGGAGTGAAATAGTCTATTTGTATTTCTACCCCTCCAATTTTTCGCTTTCTTCTATACTATGCTGAAAAAGAAGTACCACAACCACAAGTATCAGTTGCATTAGGATTATTGAAGGAAAAACCTCGATTGTTTAAGCCTTCTACCCAATCAATTTCCATCCCTAGAAGATAGATACCATGTGCTTTTTCCATATATACTTTGATACCATTGATGCTGTATTCTTGGTCTTTCTCCTTTTTTACATCAAAACCCATTGAATAGGAAAATCCAGAACAACCTCCTCCTTTCACGCCAATACGTAGACCGTGGTCATTAGAAATATTTTGGGCTTCCATTATTTTTTTCAGTTCTTTGACTGCACCATCCGTTAAGGCTAAAGGCTGCAAACCAACTGCTTCTTTTATTTCACTCATTTCTTATATATTAATAGGTAATACTTTATTTTTTATAACTGTTTACAAAAATACTTAAAAACAATTACCGTTCCGTAGAATAATTGTAAAATCTTTCCGTTCAGTATAAAAACGCTCTATTTGGAAATTTAGTTTTATTTCCTATAAAAAATACAATCTTTCTAAAAAACGATAAATATCATTTAAAATAATTTATTTTTTTTAAATATTTTATACAAAAAAGAATCTTTGGCACGATTTCTTATGTATAATAGTCAAACCCTCCAATCAGAGAAATGCCCTTAGGCAACTTTACCATCATACAATCAACATCCCCATTTTAATTTTCTTTAAGAAAGTTAACAAATATTTAAGAAATATTCAGCACATCAGTCGAAATATTTTTATATTTTTATACTTTATAGTGATTTAGCTATAATTTTTCATTTTCAACCATTTAAAAACTAAAGAATCATACGTTGACTTTTAGTTTCATTAAAACTAGTGAGAATTTCAAGGGGTTACGCGGCAAGAGCGTAACCCTCTTTTTTTGTAACCGAATTCATTCGCCTTTTGATAAAATTAGTATAGTCTACTCCGCTCGATAATCTTCAAACCATCCTAATACATATACCACTTTCGACATCAAGTTACTAGGCGTATTTGCTATACCATGTCCCGAATTTTGAATCCGCACCAAAGCTGTTTGTACTTTCCGTAATTTTAAAGCCGTGTAATATTGTACGGTTTCTGACATGGGCGTTCGATAATCTTGTTCCCCTGTTAGTAACATGGTTGGTGTGACGACATTACCAACCAAAGATAAAGGAGACCTTGCCCAATATTTTTCCTGCATGCCTTCTTCCCAAGGCATTCCACCAAACCAATATTTACCAAAAAATGCAGGATTGTCTGCATGCAAGACAAAACTGGTCCAATTGATTACTGGTTTAGCCACTACGGCTGCTCTAAAACGGTCTGTTTTTCCAACTATCCAACTCGTCAATACACCACCGCCACTGCCACCAGTTACAAATAAATTTTCCGCATCAACATAGCCTTTTGCGATTACTGCATCTACGCCCGAAATCAAATCATCATAATCTTGACTTGGATAATTATGATGAATTTCATTCCCAAAATCTTGACCATAACTCGTACTTCCTCTTGGGTTGGTGTATAAAACAACATAGCCTGCTGCTGCGTATAATTGTACTTCTGCTGAAAATCGGTCACCATAATTGGTAAACGGTCCACCGTGAATTTCTAAAATTAGTGGATATTTTTTAGCGGGGTCAAAATTTGGTGGCTTACAAATCCAACCTTGTACTTTTTTGCCATCAAACGAAGATTCATACCAAATCTCTTCTACTTCGCCCAATGTTTTATGACTAAAAAGGTCGTCATTCAAACGAGTAATACGAGTAGCATTTTTGCTGCCTCGGCGACCTATTGCTACATCGGCTGGGTGGTCAGGCGTGCTATGCGTGAAAGCAAAAACATCATTTTGGGACACACTAAACTGACCTCCACTATAAGGTCGACCCAAGGACAAACCACCTACATTATCCGCTAAAACGGAAACCGTTCCGTTTAAATCTACATAAGCTACTTTAGAATTTCCTTCGTTATGATATTGAAAATACAATCCTCGGCCATCTTTGCTCCAAATGACATTACTTACTCCTCTGTCTAAATCTGCCGTCAAAGATTTTGCACTTTTTCCATCTCTATCCATTACATAAATCTGACTTAGCTGTAAACCCAAAAACTTATCATCAAATCCCGTGTAGGCAATTTTTTTACCATTTGGAGAATAACCCACCACATTATCAGGCCCAATTCGGGAGGTCAACGTTTTCAATTCTCCTGTAGCTACCTCAATTTCATGTACTTCATTATCGTTGGGCTGATATTCCCAATTACTTTGCAAATTGGCAGAGACTAATATAGATTTGCTATCTGGGCTCCAAGAGATGCCACCATAATTATAAGCTCCTTCCGTAATTTGTCGAGGTGTTCCACCTTCTGCGGATAATACAAATACATGGCGATTACCATCTGGCAAAATACTCGGCGAACCATCTGCTTTAAACTTCATTTTTTCGATATACTTTGGTGGGGCATTCCACTTCGCGCCTTTTGGTTTCGCTGGCATTTTTACCAAAGAAGGGCCACTACCCTCTACGAACATCGTAAAAGCAATCCATTTTCCGTCAGGCGACCAAGTCAATCCACTTGGCGAACTTGCCAAATTGGATAGTCTAGCTTCCATTCCATTATCCATCCACCGCAAGTATAATTGCGAACTTTCTTCTTTGGCAGAAACATAAGCTAATTTTTTTCCATCTGGCGACCATCTGGGCGAACGGTCATTTTGCATGCCTGTGGTCAAGGGGCGATGATTCCCTCCACCCGCATCAATCATCCATAAATTGGAGCGGTTTTTATCCGTCATGATGTCCTTAAAATTACGCACATAAATCACATTTCCACCATTCGGCGAAATCTGTGGGTCAGAAGCGTATTCTATATCAAACACATCAATGGGTGCTAAAACTGCAGATTTTTGGGCTTGTGTGAAGGTGATTGCTAAAAATAGCAATAGTGTAGTTAAGGCAGATTTCATATCTTTAGATAGGGTTTAATTAACTTTTAGCTGTCAGACCACTTCATTGCCAGATATTAGAACGCTTTACTGTCAGACAAAAAAAGTTACTGAATTATTTAGAAAATAGTATCAATTGAGTGCAAAATAGGAAATACTGGGAGATTCGGGTAATTGTTGAGGGATTTAATAAAATGTTAATTATTACTGATTCATCAAATACCGCCGCAACCGCCCCAAATCATCTGTATTTATCAGTCCAACCCCTGCCTTCTGTAATTCATTCCACAATTCCTCCTTCTCAGGCGTTGCCCATAATCTCACTTTTTTGCCCTGCGCTTTAGCTTTCGCCGCAAATTCATAGATGCGCTGTATTTCGGCTTCTCCCACATCCTCATAACTAGTAACTTGACTAATTTTGCTAGCATTTTCACTAATAAAAGGCATTATTTTGGTTGGATAATTTTTATCTAAATCACTCGGTCTGCCATCCAAAGTCATCAATTTTAGGTCATCAAATAATAATTGTCTAAAAGGTCGGTCACCTGAAAGAATGACGGTCACTTTTCCTTGATGCAATACGCCCTTTTCATAATAGGTCAACATCTCTCGAAAAGGATATAAGCGTTCTCGCAAAGCTTTGTAGGACCTACCTGCTTCAAATTTAATGTCAATCCATAAATAAAAATCGCCTTCATATCCTTTGTAAATTTCGCCATCATTGGCTTTGAAATGTTGGTATAAAGGCTTTAAATATTGCTTCGTCAAGGTTTTTAGGTCATGCCTTTTTTTATCAGGCATATTATGCCCCACGTATAATTTGCCATAAATGTATAACACATCTGCCTCCACACTCGTAAATCCATTCGATAAGGCATCTTTTAGTGGATTTTTACGATTATAATCATTGTGAGAATGGGCTAAGGGCAATGGAATTACTTGCGCTGAAAGGGGGGGGGATAAGGTTAATGAGGTTGATAGGGTTAATAAGGTTGATAAGGTTAATGAGGTTGATAAGGTTAATGAGGTTGATAAGGTTAATGAGGTTGATAGGGTTGATAGGGTTGATAAAAATAACTTGTGGAGTAATTTATAATAAAATGCGCTATCTGTCATATTTTTAGATTTTAGATTTATAGTTTTACATTTTAAATTTATCATTACCGGCTAACTTTAATGGAATACCTCATTGCGCTTGACGAATCTATCTTTATCCTAATCAATCGAAGTTGGCAGAATACCTTTTTTGATTGGCTACTCCCTTATTGGCGCAATAAATATTTTTGGCTGCCGCTCTATTTGGTGTTGCTCTATTTTTTATTTACGAAGATAGGAAAAAAGAGTGTATGGATATTGCTTTTTCTAGGATTAACCGTCGCTGCTAGTGATTTAACCAGTAGTTTTTTAATCAAAGAAAATGTTGAACGCATTCGACCTTGCAATGACCCTGTATTTATGAAGCATGTGTTTTTACGAGCGCCTTGTGGCAGTGGTTATAGTTTTACGTCCTCTCATGCTGCCAATCATTTTGCCATCGCTCTATTTCTAATTTTGATATTTGGCAAACGATTAAAAAAATGGCGATACGCTTTGCTCTTTTGGGCAATTTCTATTGGATTTGCCCAAATTTACGTAGGTGTCCATTATCCCTTGGATGTATTATTTGGTTTTCTAGTAGGCGGTTTTTTAGGATATTTAGGCGTATTTCTTTACCATCGCAGCTCTTTTTGGTAAATTGATTGTCTTAAAAATAGCTTTTCGTCAATTTGTTTGGTCAATTTGAAAAATGCTTATTATTTTGGTCGAATAACCCGTTCATAGAAGAGCGCAAAGACCATTACATTGAGAGCGTAGAGGTCAACAAAATATGCTAGAATCACGATTTTCTGACTACCATCAGACAAGTCATCCAATTTCCAATTAATTCGTTAGCATCTCTATTCTATTAGCGAAGTGAACGCTATTCTCTACGCTACAAAAAATATAAATAATATTTCAGTTAAAACAACCCATCAATGAAGTACTTCTTTACACTCACTATTTTACTAGCCACACTTTGTTTGACCGCTCAAACTAATTTTTGGTCGACTATCAACGAGGCAGAAATTGCCTTACCTCGAAATAGTGAAAAAACTTGGCTGCCCAGCGAATACCAGGCAGTAAGTTTGGAACTCCCAGCTTTTCAACGGGCTTTATCTAATACCGCACTCGAATTCACTCAACAAAAAGGAACGATGATTACGCTTCCAATGCCAGATGGACATTTGGAAAATTTTGAAATTTGGGAGTCTCCTATTATGGAATCAGAGATAGCTAGCCGCTACCCTTCTATGAAAACATATAAAGGGAAATCGGTCGATAATCCTACGCTAGTTACTAGATTAGGCCTGACCAAACTGGGTTTCCATGCCATGATTCAATCTCCAGAAGGAGCTATTTTTATTGACCCATTGGCAAGCAATCAGACGCAATACTATACAACTTCCTATGCTAAATATGGAACTATTAGCAAAGAAATTGCCAATGTTCGGTTAAGTTGCGGAAGTACCACTCCAAACATGGCAGAGGGCTTAATCAATGAATCAACCAATACAAGTCGAAATCAAGATGTTGCTGTAGATTTATTTATTTATCGAATAGCAATTGCTTGTACGGGCGAATATGCCGACTATCATAATGCCACTTCCAAAGAAGATATTTTAGCTCGATATACTTCAATTATCAATCGAGCCAATATGGTTTTTGAAAGAGATGTAGCCATTAGAATGGTTTTAATTGATGAAACGGAGGATATTATCTTTTTAGATGCGGAAACTGACCCTTATACAGATGGCAATAATTTGGTAGCTGCCTTTAGCCAAAATGCAATGGTGATTGAAAGTAGAATTAGTAGAGAACAATTTGAAATAGGTCATGTATTTATCGCCAATTGTTCGACAGGTGGCGGTGCAGTTGGTCTAGCTGCTTTAGGTAGTGCTTGTGAGGGCAATCGGTCCTCAGGTAGTTCTTGTCAATTTTATAATGACAGTCGTTTTGCCGTAGAATTAGTCTCCCATGAAATAGGTCACCAATTAGCAGCGAGTCACTCTTGGGGAAATTGCCCAGGTAGTGAAAATCAAATTTCTTCTAATACTGCCTTCGAGCCCGGTAGTGGTAGTACGATTATGTCTTATTCTGGAGCTTGTGGGAGCGAAAATAATGTCCAAAGCATAGCAGACGACTATTTCCACAGTGGCAATGTTGAGCAAATGATTACGGAAAAGTTAAGAGAAAGTAGTTGTGCTAATATAATCACTACGAATAATAATCATCCAGTAATCACATCTACTTATACCGATGGCTTTTTTATTCCGCTTAGTACACCATTTCAATTAGTAGGAGCAGCAACAGATGAAGATGGCGATGCCTTGACTTATTCTTGGGAACAAATCAATACAGGGCCTGCTGTCACTTTGGGCGAACCTTTGCGAACTGCTCCTTCCTTTAGGTCTTTTTCTCCAACAACTTCTCCAATTCGGTCTTTTCCTAGACCTATTGATTTAATAAATAATCGAACCTCGAATTCTGAAGTGCTACCAACTTATAGTCGAAATCTACAATTCCGTCTGACAGTCAGAGATAATAATGCAGAAGCTGGTGGTGTTGACTGGGAAGATATTTCTTTTGAAGCAACAGAAGAAGCCGGACCATTTGTAGTTACTTTTCCCAACCGAGTTGCCGATGTATTGAGTGCAGGTTCTTTGGCAGAAATCACTTGGGATGTAGCAGGTACGGATGGGGCGAGAGTAAATTGTCAAAAAGTGAATATTCTATTATCAACCAATAGAGGGATTACTTATCCCCATGTTTTGGTGGCGAATACCGATAATGATGGCAGCCAGTCCGTAACGATTCCCGATGTTTTATCAAGTACAGCCAGAGTAAAAATTGAAGCGGCGGATAATATTTTCTTTGATATTTCTAATCGAGATATTTCTATTATTTCTCCGACAAGCGAAGGTTTTTCTTTTGCAACTTCTATTCAAACCCAACAAGTTTGCTTACCTGCAACAGTAGATATTGACCTATCAACTTTTTCCTTATTAGGTTTTGATGCTCCAATTTCTTTTGTTGGACCAAGTTCTCCCAACAGTTCATTTAGTACCTCTTTTAGTAATGATTCGGTAAATCCGGGAATGAATAATCAATTTTCGATTACTTTTCCTGCGGATTATCCCGGTGGAGAATTTGCTTTTGATATCAAAGGTGTTGCAGAAGGTCTGGATACCGTTAGTAGAAGTATTATTTTAGATTTAGTGCCGAATCAATTTACTGATTTTGGTTTGATTGCACCTGCCAATAATACGGTTGGCGTCGGATTACCATTTTACCAATGGGCAGTTGATGAAGATGCTAATTTATATGAAATTGATATTGCTACCAATCCAGCTTTTGGAGAATTTATAGTAGATTCTGGCACTAACTTAATTGGTACGACTTATACACCATCTATTACTTTAGAACAAAGTACCGTTTACTTCTGGCGTGTTCGCCCAGTAAATGAATGTGGAGTTGGACCCAATTCCGAAATTTTTGCCTTTCAAACAGAAAATTTAAGTTGTGTAACAGAGGTAGCCACGCAAGTCCCACTCAACATTTCCCCCATCGGAACACCTACGATAGAATCAAAAATGATTGTTACGGAAAATTTTGAGATAAGTGATTTAAATATCGCCAACCTAAGAGGATCACATGATTGGGTAAGTCATATCCGCACTACTTTAATCAGTCCTGAAGGCACAGAAGTCATTCTATTTTCTGGAAAATGTCCAGGATCTGTTCCATTTAATGTAGGCTTTGATGACGAGTCACCAAGTGAGTTGCCCTGTCCGCCTTTGGGTGGCGCTTTACACCAACCTGCCCAGCCTTTAGACGCCTTTGACGGAGAAAGCACTTTTGGAGAATGGACGATGCGAATTGAGGTTATCGACGGCTTTGGGGAAGGCGGGTCTTTAGATGAATGGAGTATAGAATTTTGTGGAAATATCACAGT
>CAYMSC010000134.1:0-12994 GCA_964392805.1 uncultured Saprospiraceae bacterium | reverse complement strand
CTTATTTCAAAATAACTAATTTTTCAAAATCGCTATTTATCGTTTGCCTATCTCCACTACTAGCCGCACGAACACTCACCTTATATAAGTAAGTTCCTCTAGCCAAATCGTCCCCATAATCATCTAGTCCATCCCAATTAATATCGCTAACTCGATTACCGTCACTTATAACATCGGCATCAATCGTTTTAATCAAACGCCCAGAGACTGTAAAAATACGAACTTGTACTTCCATTAGTTGCCCTGCACTGAGATTATGTGAAAATTGGAATTGAGTTGAGGTGGTAAAAGGATTTGGATAGTTCAAAACTCGTTCCAAAGCTGCATCTGCGGCATCAGAAACTAAAAATTCTGTGATTCCTTCGGAAGAATTATTAAAAACGTCCCAAGCTTTAACTTTTATTTGATGTACACCTAATGCTAAGTCATTTAAAGGAAAACGAACAATTCCTCTTCTATAATCATCTTTAGCTGCTTCATAAAACTCATTTAACAAAAGAGTGTTTTGTGTATTACCATCTATAACTGCTGTTAAATCGTGTCCAATACTAGTACCAGAAACATTAATTCCATTATCATCTGAAAGCAAAATAAATAGAGTAGGATTGGCATTTGTAGTACCGCCAAACACAAAAGTAGAATCATTCATAAATACTTCTACTAAGGGGCCTTCATTATCAACAACTGCATCTTCCTTTGTTCCCCCAATTATTAAATTATCATAAAATCCACCTGCATCTATTTGACCATTATCTGCATAATAACTAATTTTTCCAAAACCGTATTCGTAATTAATATCTTTAGGTACGACAAAAGTAAATTGAAATTGTCCATTGGTAACACTAGCCGTACCTTTAAATAAAACATTTTTTTGCACATCAAAAGGTAATATTCGACTACTAGGGTCATTTCCTAAATTAGACACGGTCACTTTTTTATCAAAAACAGTCGGAAAGATATTACCATTAAAAGAGGTCATCGGATTGCCTGAAGCATCCATCACAAATCCTTCAACGGTAACTCGTTCTAATGCTTGGATAGTATCAACACGAGAAGTCGATACAGACTCGTTATTAATCTTAGTGGTTACGATCTCTAATTGAGGTAAAGCCAATTGCATAGAAGGATCACCTATCAAAGTAAATTTTCTCGCATTAATATCCGTCGTATCGGCAGAGTTACTATTTTTTCCTAACCTCAAAATTTCGCCAATTGGCGGATGCACACCATCTACCTTCTCGTAAATTTGGTCAAAAACAGCTCTAGTCAATCGCTCATTTCGAGAAGAATAAACAGCACGAACAGTGGTAAATAAGCCCATTGCTCCACCATTAGGATTGAGCAATGCCTCTTCTCCAGAAGTGACAAAATTAGGGTCATCATACCCTGTAAAGGAACAAGTAGCCGTTACCATTAAGGGTAGCTTGTTAAAATTGGTCCAACCAGTAATATCACTTTTTTCCAAAACTCTTTCTTGCGTCCAACCTTTAGAGCCACCATGTCCAAGATAATTCAATACTAAAACACCTTTGAAAATTTCATTATTCAAGGCTTCTTTAGCAGCAGGATAGCGTTCGCCACCAGGTGTCGTTATTTGCTGAAAAGCATCTAAAAATATTTTATTAACATTATACACTTGATATTGCTCATCAACTTCTGAAGAAATACCGTCCGCTTGTCGCTGATGTAGACTATTATCTTCATCATCCGCCATAAAAGCTTGATTTAGTCGCCAGTTTCCTAAAGTCTGAGGGTTCGTATCATAGTTTATTATTTTCCGAACAACGGCTTCTGCTTCTTCTGATGTTTTCACGGGAATACGTCCTACTGCAATATCTATAGCACCTCTTAAATCATCTCCCTCATTATCGCTTAATAGGGCATAATAATCATCCGTCGGAAATCCTTCGATTGGTTCCAATGATTCATCCGTTTCGTAAACAGGGATAAAACCAGAAGGCTCTGGTAAATTTTTAAGATTCTTATAATCAAAAGAACCATCTCCAAACAAGAGTAAATAATTAAATTTAGAAGACCGATTTGCCACCATTCTCACAAAATCTCGAATTGCTGTAGGGTCTTGGCTTCCACTAGAGAATTCATTATAAATATCATCTGCTAAAACAGTAAACACTTCATAATTACTATGATTTCTACGATGTGTTGCTAATTGTTGCACTGCATTCTCAAATGCTTCGTGATAAACAATCACTAAATCAGCAGAAGCAATTTCGTGAATATTTTGATTAGGAATATTACCAATTGCTGTTGGTGTAAAAAAGTTACTATTAGCATCAAAGGCAACAAATTCTCTTAAAGTAGCCGTATTAGTTCCAAAATTTAAGGTATTACCAGCAAGGTCAAACTGTTGATTTTTGGGTATCAAAGGGTTAGAAATATCCCAAACTCGTACATTATTATCAACATTTGCTATTTCAAAAGTGCTCGCAGCAGCATCTAAAGTTTTGGGGTCTCTAAAACTCATCTGCCCACCCTCAAAAGACAAACTCCTCCGCACATTTAACTGTATATAATCCAACCAACCTGTACTACTAGCCGATTGTGGGTAGACAATATTAACGGGTAGGTTTTCAGCGTTCGGTAAAAATGTTTCATTAATCGTACCGAGATGGGCATATTTATCCTCTACATCTCCCGTATTGGACCGTCTGATAGTCGCTGAAAACTGGTCACTCCCAACAGTCGCATTAAAGGAAGTTGTGACATTACTTCTACCTGCAAAAACTGTTTTAATATTAGCAGCTTCAGTCGTTAAAATATTTGGGAAAGAGAAATCATTATAAGTTCGTTCCCTAATCGTTTCAAAAAGGTCACCATACCAATTTTTTCCTGTTCCTTGTCCTTGTGAAAAATTATCCAATAAATTAATGAGCTCTTCCTCAACTCGGGCATAATCTGTAAATGCGTTACTCGTATAAGTTGTATTCGTTAAGGAATTTTGATTGCTAATTCGCAATCCTTTACCACCACTAATTTTTATAAAGTAGAAATTATTATTATCGTAAATATTGATTTCTTGATTAAAAATAGCTTCTGTTTCACTGTATCTCCATGGATTCGCATCCTCTCCATAAAATAAAATATAATCGGAATCATCAAAACGACCATCTTCTTCCCCAACAATCTCAATAGCATTTTCTTGTAAATCATCATATCTAAAATCCGCAATTGTCCGAGGCAAAATACCTCCACCATTACCATATATTTTAATGGTAGTAGGATCTATATTATCAATGTCAATATTCAATTCGTCTTTTAAAAAGGCGTAGTCTAGTTTTTGAATACCCTTCTCCCTAATAGCAATTTTATAAATAGTTCCGTCTTTTAAAACAGAATTAAATGCATGATCTGTATTACTAGACTTAACCACATTAGTAGCAACAGGGTTAAAAGTTACGTTCAAATCAAAATCAACTAACTTCTCATACCGATTCCCTTTTTTAATAATCGGAATAAAAAATACTTTTCCATAAAATTTATCTCGATCAGCTTCTACGGTTGTTCCAATTTGGATAGTTTCTTTCAAATAGACATCATCAGGGACTGCCAATTTATTGAGCGGCTCAAATTGAGCGTTAACTAATTCTACATTAATTGTCCCATTATTGATGACTTCAAATCTTTCAGAAAAAACAGGAAGCGTAGGGTGTTTAGGGTTAGCATAACTATCCTTAAAAGACCACAATTGTTTTTCAAAATTACCTGTTGGATTGTGAATAACGGGAGAGGAAGACCATTCCAATTTTTTTTGAATAGTAAAGGGTCGTTGCGCCCAAACACTTAGGGAAAAAAAAAGAAAGGCTATGATTGTAAAAATTCTCATTTATATAAAGTTGATTATTACTTTAGCGTCAAGTTCTGCTTAGTCTGCAATTAGGTTCAGTATTATTAGATTTTAAATCAAGCAGCATTTAGCTTTACTAAAAACGTACAAAATAAGATGCTATTGTCAAAAAAAAGTCTGACAAAAGTTAAAATTCACAATTTTTAGCGTCTGTCAGTTAGCATAATCGTTTCATTTTGAGCAAAAGGGATGACATTTTTGATTTTGAACATTTATTTTGTAGCTTGTAATAGTTTTTTTAGGTTCAAAAGATGCAAATTTCAATTTAGAAATGATAAAAACAGCTAATTTATTTTTATTTTCCTAATCACATTCCTGTATTGATTTTAGGTCAATTTGAAATAGACAAAGTAAATTGAAAGCATACAAAGTTAATTAGAATATCTTTGGAATTAAATCAAAACACTAGTCAATGCTAAGACAGATACTATTATTTTTAATGTTTTTTACCATTTTTTCTATAAATGACGTGAAAGCGCAAGACCCTGTATTCAGTCAATTCTATGCAGCTCCGCTACAATTAAACCCTGCATTTGCAGGAAATACCTATGCTCCGTTTATTACGATAAACTATAGAAATCAATGGTCAGGATTTAATAATTTCAATACCTATAACACCTATGCAGCTTCTTTCAGTCAATTTATAGAAGGTATTAATAGTGGAATTGGCTTAATGATACAATCAGACGATGCAGGAGATGGTATATATAAAAATACAAGAGTAAGTGCTATTTATAGTTATAAGGTACAAGTAAATAAAGAATTTGCTATCAAATTTGGAATAGAAGGGACTGCCGTTCAAAATACATTAGATTGGAACAAGCTAGTCTTTCCAGACCAAATAGACCCAACAGGAGAAATCAATTTTCCAACCAATGAAATCGCTCCAGACAATTTCACTAATAATTATTTAGACTTATCAACAGGATTTTTAGCTTATAGCAAACAATTCTACGGAGGTGTTACGATTAAACATTTGAACACGCCTGATGAAAGCTTATTCACTACAAATAGTAACATCAACAGCGGATTACCCGTTAGGTTGTCTATCCATGCTGGTTCTCAATTCCCATTATTTGCAGACAGTAGAGGAAATTCAAAAACATTTGTCTCTCCTAATATTATGTTTGTCAAACAAGGAGACTTTGGACAAATAAATGCAGGCTCTTATTTTGGCTTTGGTGCGTTTTTTGCAGGAGCATGGTACAGGCATGCATTCTCAAACGGAGATGCAGCTATTGGTTTAGTGGGGTTTCAAAAGGGAGTTATGAAATTTGGTTATAGTTATGACTTCACGATTTCGGGGTTATCATTAGGCGTAACGGGAGGAACACATGAGTTTTCGTTCATCATCAATTTAGACCAAAATCGTACTAAAAAGACAGACTATAACGATTGTTTTGAAATATTTAGGTAATTTTTTATTTCCATGGTTTTATTGTTGAATCACTATTTAATAGGTGACAATTTTGCCATTCAACAATAAAACATCCTACCAATACTTTTGCAAAATACTTTTCATATTACTCAAGAATATTTTTCAATTTGAAATTTATCAATACTTTTGCAAACTGGTTTACAAATTAGCAAGTGGATTAGACAAGAAAATCAAATCTTTTCCGTTAATACTTTTGTAATGTGCAGATTCTAATAAAATCAGTGTGTCATTACAACATTACTAAAATAAATTATTCATCTATTGTCAAGTTATATCACACACAATATTCTTGTCAATATATCATCAAATAAAACTTCAATGAATAGGCTGCTAAAACTAAGCGTAACACTTTTAGTCTGCACGATGCTACTTTCTGCCTGTGGTAAAAAAGAAAAATCTGCTACTACTGGTTGGAACTATAATGACCAAAAATCTGGTGGTTTTGAAAAACTAAATTACGAAGGACAAGTAACAGGGCCAAATTTAGTCCTTATTGAAGGAGGTACTTTTACAATGGGGCAAACAGACCAAGATGTTACCTTTGAATGGAATAATGTACCAAGAAGAGTTACTGTTAACTCCTTCTACATGGACGAAACGGAAGTAACAAATATCGACTATCGAGAATATTTGTATTGGTTAGACCGTGTTTATGGCGAGTCTTATCCAGAAGTACTAAAGAAAGCGGAACCAGACCAATTAGTCTGGAGAGATGAATTGTCTTTTAACGAACCATTAGTAGAAAACTATTTCCGCCATCCTTCTTATGATAAATATCCAGTTGTTGGGGTAACTTGGGAACAAGCTAACGATTACTGTTATTGGAGAACCGATCGGGTAAACGAAATGATTCTACAAGCAAAAGGTATTTTGAACCAAAACCCTGAACAAAAAGACGAAGATAGTTTTAATACAGGTTCTTATTTAGCTGGGCAATATCAAGGCGATGTTCGTAAAAACAAAAAAGATTTAGCTACCGGTGGAGAAAGACCCGTTCGCTATGAAGATGGTATCTTATTACCTTCTTATCGTTTACCAACAGAAGCAGAATGGGAATATGCGGCTTTAGCATTAAGAGGAAATATGGCGTCTGAGAAAGACGAAAGAATTACTACTTTTAGAATTTATCCTTGGGATAGTAATACTGTTCGATACCAAAAAAGAGATAAATATCAAGGAGAAATCTTAGCCAACTTCAAAAGAGGTGGTGGTGATTATATGGGGGTAGCCGGTAACTTAAATGATGAAGCGGCCTTCACTGCACCAGTTGACCGATATTTTCCAAATGATTTTGGCTTATACAATATGGCTGGTAATGTGAGCGAGTGGGTTTTAGACCTATACCGTCCAATGACTTCTGGTGATTTAAGAGATGGTGACAACCATGATTTAAATCCATTTAGAGGAAATAAGTTTCAAACATTAGAATTGGACCAAGATGGGGCACCTGTGGAAAAAGATAGCTTAGGTCGCTTGAGATACAGAGCAGAAGAAGATGATGAAGTAGCTAACAGAGAAAACTATAAGCGTGGTCAAGTATTCAATTACTTAGATGGTGATAAAGAATCAGAAGTTTTCTACTCTTACGGAAAAACAACTTTGATTAGTGATAAAGCAAGAGTTGTAAAAGGTGGTTCTTGGGCAGATAGAGCTTATTGGTTATCTCCAGGAGCAAGAAGGTTTAAAGAAGAGGATAAGGGAGATAGAACGATTGGATTCCGATGTGCAATGACTAGAAATGGTGGCCCAACGGGTAATGAGGACAACGCTGGTAAAAAGTTTAAAACAAAGAAAAAGAAAAACAATAGAAGATATAAGTAAGTTTTGAAAAAGTTTATTTAAAAAATAAAAAGCCTTTGTGTAGCATTTACGCAAAGGCTTTTTTATTTTGTGGTTTATAAATTGACAATATTGAAGCACTTTGTTGAAAAAATTATTCTAAGTAATTTATATGACCATAACAGCACTTTATAAAATATTTTTAGACCACCCTATGGTCTCTACAGATTCAAGGAAAATTGAAGCTAACAGTCTTTTTTTTGCCTTAAAAGGCGTAAGTTTTGATGGCAATCAATTTGCGGAACAAGCTATACAACAAGGAGCTGCTTACGCGATTATCGACGATGCAAAGCTCAAAAAACATCCAAAATTAATTTTAGTAAAAGATGTATTAAGGACGCTACAACAATTAGCTCATCATCACCGCAAACAATTTGAAATTCCATTAATTGCTATTACAGGGACAAATGGAAAAACGACTACAAAAGAATTAATTAGTACTGTTTTAGCAAGTCACTATCCTATTCACTATACAAAAGGTAATTTTAATAATCATATCGGTGTTCCATTAACCCTATTGGCAATGCCTGCCAATACAGAAGTTGCTGTTATAGAAATGGGCGCAAATCATGTAGGAGAAATTGATTTTTTATGTCAAATTGCAGCCCCTACTCATGGTTTGATTACCAATGTAGGAGAAGCACATTTAGAAGGTTTTGGCAGTTTTGAAGGAGTAAAAACAGCTAAAGGAGAACTATATAAATACTTAGAAAAAAATAAAGGCTTAGCCTTCATTAATAAAAATGAAGAACACCTACAAGAAATGGCAGGCCCTATGCTCTATAAGGTATTTTATACAAAAAGTATAGCTCCTGATTTAAAAGTCCCCATATTTGAAACAGCATTAGTAGCAGCAAATCCTTTTGTAGAAATTTCTTTTTTATCAAAAACAGGCGTTTCAAAAAGAATAAAAAGTCAGCTCATTGGTTTGTATAATTTTAATAATATTATGACAGCGGTCACGCTAGGTCGCTATTTCAAAGTACCTTATAAAAAAATCAAGCAGTCAATAGAAAATTATAAACCTAGTAACAATCGGTCTCAAATCATAGAGAAAGGGTCTAATAAATTCTTGTTAGATGCCTATAATGCCAACATAACGAGTATGACAAAGGCATTAGAAAGTTTTGCAAGTTATGAAGCACCAAATAAAATAGCTATTATCGGTGATATGTTAGAGCTTGGTACTTATAGCTTCAACGCTCACAACAAAATAATTGATTTAGCAGAAAAATTAGGCTTAGAAATACTAACAGTAGGCAAAGAATTTAGTCAATTAAAAAGAAAAGGGGTTAAACAATTTACAGATACCGCCACTTTAAAAACATGGTTTTGGAAACAGTCTTTTGAAAATACTTTTTTTTTGCTAAAAGGGTCTAGAGGAATAGGTTTGGAAAAATTAGTACAAGATTAGAAAAATAGTAATCGTAGCTTGTACATTTCTATCGGAGCAAATGACAATTTTTTCAGCTCGGATAGGAATGATCCCACTACGAAAAACTTGATTAAAAAGGAAAATCATTATCAACATCGTCCTCTAAATCACTAAATCCTAAATCGTCGTCTTCTCCGTATTCACCAAAATCTTCTTCCTCTTCAAGAGAAGTATATTTATACCAATCATCTCCATAGCGTCTTTTTAGCATATATTCTTCGTAAGGATCTATATTCAAATCTGATTCTTCCTCATTATCTTCAAATTTTTCAAAGAAAGCTTCAAAAAAAGCACAGTGACAATATTTTTCTCCTAATAAACAATCCGAACGGTCTTTTTGACCTTTTTTATCACACAATTCAAAAAAGAAATAATTTGCTTTCAGCATGGGTACTTCTTGTCGAAATCGTTCTCGGATGACTCGATATTGAATACGGTCAGGCACCTCTATTTGAAAAACTGCAGAACAGTTATAAGCGTCTAACATGGCTTTAATAGCAGAGAGTAAAGTGTTAACTTGGGTATTGTTTAATCGACTTTCAGGTGGGAATTGTTCTTTTTTTAGACTGGTCCATTCTTCAAGAGATTTAGTTGGTGCATTTTCGGGGTCTTCCATCCAAGGTAGTACACCAAATTCTTCGTCAGCCTCTTCTTCAAGCGGATACCACGGTTCAGGAACATTTCGAGTTGCCTCTTCAATATCCTGCAATAATTGATTGATGTATCTTTGTAGGCTCATCTAATATAATCTACTTGGGATGATGTCCAAATACGCACCTAAATTAGTAAAAATCAAGAAAAGACCAAAACCTTTGGCAATTAATTTACAGACAGATATAAAGTATATTTTTTTGACATATGAATTATCGTAATTATTTAGCAAAAGGTGAAGAGCAGAGAATGAAATTTTAAAACCATACACTTTTTACTAAATCAGGAGCATTCCGTCCCTTCGGGTTTAGAAACTTACATTTCTTCATACTACGCTTCGTGCGGGAAAAGGGGCTTTTAGGGGGAGTAATTTTATTTTTTTTCTAAGGTTCGAATTCGTTTTTCTAAATCTGGTAATTGCCGAAACAAAGCATAGGCTCGCAAGTAATCTTGATAAGAAAGTGCAGGATAACCATAAACTTTTCGACCTTTCTCTTTAATCGAAGCAGCGACTCCACTTTGCGCTTGCACGCTAACTTTATCCGCCACTTCTATATGCCCGACAAAACCTGCCTGACCACCTATTTGACAGTAGTTGCCAATACGCGTACTTCCAGCGATTCCTGCCTGTGCAGCAATCACTGTATTTTCTCCAACCGTTACATTGTGAGCAATTTGTATGAGATTATCTAATTTCGTTCCTTTTTTAATAATAGTCGCTCCCATAGTTGCTCGGTCAATAACGGTATTTGCACCAACTTCTACATTATCCTCCAAAATCACTTTACCTACCTGAGGTATTTTATGGTAGGAACCATCTGGTTGTGGAGCAAAACCAAACCCGTCACTTCCAATAACTGCATTTGCATGTAAAATACAATTATCGCCGATTTCACAGTCATGATAAATTTTAACCCCCGGATAAATCGTTACATTTTTGCCAATCTTCGTTCCAACACCAATAAAAACTTGGGAGTAAATTCGACAATGCTCGCCAATACTCACCTTAGTGCTAATAGAAGTAAAATCTCCGATTGTCGTTTGATCACCTAATTGTGCTGTTTGATGAATAAAGGATAAAGAAGAAATGCCTTGTTCTGGATGAAAAGACTGCTCATAAAGTTGCAAAAAGACAATAAGCGAATTATAAACATCTTTGACTCTAATAATCGTTGTATCTAGTTGCTTATCAGGCGTAAAGTCCTCGCTTACTAAAACCGCAGAAGCCTGGGTTTTATAAATATGAGATTCATATTTAGGATTAGACAGAAAAGTAATTGCTCCAGCATCAGCCGCTTCAATTTTTCCGGGATGGGTAATTAATACTTGTTCATTTCCTTCTACCACGCCGCCTAAAAGGTTGGCAATCGCTTTTGCTGTTAAATTCATTTTTTATTTTATTTTTTTTCTAAAATATCCGCACCTAATAATCTATCATCCTTATTGACAAACCAAGTTCTAGTTTTTGGAAATCTAATTCCATTAATAATTTCTTCTCCTTTTAATGGAATATATTCGCCATCATTAACAGACTCGTCATGAAAAAAACGGTAGCCCACTAGTGCGTAATTATCTGGCTGAAAATAGAAATACCAAATATCTTCCCCTACCGATTGCTCATAAGTCACCTTCATGGCTAAAACGTTTTTATCCATAAAAATTGTTGAAATAACCTTTTCTTGTATTTGCGTACCAGGATCTCTCAACTTCATGGGCATTCCCCATAAGTAAACGTAATAATTTCTAATTCTTTGTATTTGAGGACAAGTCAATCTGAATTTTTGTATCAAACTATCTGCTACCGTTGCTGCATCATTCACTCTATAACTACACACATCATTCTTGACAAATTTCTCTAAATGATAACCAGCACTCATTTGGTCTAAAGAAAAAGCACGCTTTTCATTATCGAGTACCATAGTCGTTTTACGGTCGGCTCCATTCGGTCGAGTTTCTCTAAAATGTAAGGTCCCCTTAAACGTTTCCCATTCACTTTTGGGGTCATGATATTGAATACTTTTTTCTAAAAGTTCGAGTCCAGTAATAGTTTGAGCAATCAGAAATTGTATGCCTAAACAAAAAAAGAAGCCACTAAAAAATAATCGTTTCATATCTTATATATAATTTTCTGGTAATAATTTTTGACAAAATGTCATTTAAAATCAAAACTAAACGCCATATTGTCAGTCAAAATAAGCTATTTACAGCAAAAATGACTTAAAAATTGGCATGGCACATCACTTGATGTAGGTAGAGTGTAAATTAATTAAAAATTATAAGCATTCTTAGCTTAATAAAAAAAAGCGTGCTTAAATTTATAACCAATAAAAATTGTATAAAATGAGACAGTTAGTAAGAAGAAGAAACCATGGATTCCCAACTTTTGCAAAAGTAGTCAATGATATTTTTAATGAAGACTTTGTTAAAAATTTAGACGAAAATTTAAGTGTGTGGAATGGAAGTCAACCAGCCGTAAATGTTAAAGAAGATGCAGACGGATTTGCATTAGCTTTGGCTGCACCTGGATATGGCAAAGAAGATATTGAAGTCAAAATTGAGGAGAATGTATTAACCATTTCATCTGAGAAGAAAGATGAAGCAACAGAAAAAGAAGGCGAAAAATTCACTCGTAAAGAGTTTAAATATGCTGCTTTCAAAAGAACCTTTACTTTACCAGATACAGTAGATTCAACTAAAATCGTAGCGAATTACGAAAATGGTATCTTAAATCTTAGCATTCCTAAGAAAGAAGAGGCTAAGCCATTACCAGCAAGAACTATTGCTATTGGTTAAGGTAGTAAGTATGTGATAGGTAGATATAAATAATAAAATATTTTTCCTAGTTGTGTTAAATTTTAAGCCCTTCTACAAGTAAAATTGTAGTAGGGCTTTTTATTTGTTTGTAGCCTCTTTGCCCATTTCCTTTCCCAACAATTAACCTTTCATTTACACCATTAACCCTTTTTTCGCCCATTAGAAGTATAGAATAGTTTAATTTTGTAGTTGAAATCACTGCAAAACGCCACTCCATGTTCTATCAAATATTTATTGCCACTAAAAGTACTATCCGAAATTTTCAAAAAAATTGGCTATACGGAAGTTTAAATATTTTAGGGCTGTCTATTGCATTCACAACACTGATTTTAGTTCTTGCTTACTTATTTCAAGAAACAAACTACGAGTCTTTTCATAAAAACGCTTCCCGTATTTATCGACCAACTTATAGTTTCACCGCCCAAAATGGGTTTAATAATCATTTTGCTAGAGTGCCTGTTCATTATATTAATGAATTGCCCAACCATATTCCAGAAATAGAAAAATTAATTCGCTTCCAAAACAAAGAGCAAAAATACATTCGAATCGGCGACCAGCGATTTAAACCTAAGCACGCATACATTACCGATGCCGATATTTTTGAAGTTTTTACCTTGCCATTAATTGCTGGAAATTCGGCTACTGCTTTGGTCAAACCCAATTCCATTGTATTAACAGAATCCATTGCTAAAAAATATTTTTCTACCGTAGATGTGATTGGAAAAGAATTGATAATCACGGGAAATTATTCAGCAGAAGAAGTAGCTTATCAAGTAACAGGTGTTATAGAAGATGTTCCTGTTAATACGCATCTTCCGATAGAAATGCTATTTTCTTTTCCCAACGAAGCTGCTCGTTCGGGCTGGGCTTATATCTACACATTACTGGCAGAAGGTAAAACAATAGAAGCAGTCAATACTAAAATGCCCGACTTTTTGAGTAATTATACCAG
>CAYMSC010000133.1:0-13117 GCA_964392805.1 uncultured Saprospiraceae bacterium | reverse complement strand
GAAGCCTTGAAAGATGCAGATGAAAATTAGGACATGATAAAAGCTAAAATAAATGTCTCTCACTTAGTAAGTTTGATTGGTAATAACAGAAAAACTAAGTTAAGGAGAAAAATTGAAAGGAGAAAATTAAAATTGGAAGTTACTTTTTGGGTAGATTTACAAACGTCTTTAAGACCTTGGAGCTAGGCTGGTCAGAATTACGGAGTATCGATATTTTTCTGGGGAAAAAAATCATAAATCATAAATCTATCACATAAAAACTACATGGATGTATGATTTCAGATTTATGATTTCAAAATCAGCGGAACTTTATTCCCTATTCTGAATAGCTTAGTAACGACGAAATAATAAGTTGGTCATCTGGACGAGATTATTTTGGTTCTAGTTTTTCTTTAAAAGAGGGAGTATTGTTGATACTATGACCGATTTTAAAGTAAAAATAGGAGCAAAAGAAGCCGTCCTAGATGTTCAAGTTATTGTTTTGCCGTTACTTACCTATGCAGCTCTATAAAACCCTCAAACCTTCGGTCATCATTGGGTTCATTTAACATCAGTTGATAGAAATAGGTACCATCTGGCAATTCTTGACTATTTTTCCAAGTTCCAGCCCAGTTATTTTTATAATTAGTAGTTTGGAAAACGATATTTCCCCAGCGATTATAGATAATTAATTCACTATTTGGAAATTCTTCAATATCCGATATGAAGAAAACATCATTTACGCCATCTCTATTGGGAGACATCGCCGTAAATATTACAATATCCACACATTCTATGTAAATAAAAACGGTCGCCGTATCACAACCATTGGAATTACAAAGCCTATAAACAAACTGGTCATCTCTTTCACAGAATTCGTCGCCAAAATAAGTGATAGAACCATCTAAATTAAGAATCGCTTCCCCAAATAATGGGTCTTCTATAATCTCTAAGCCATCTTCATCTACTCCAAATGGAATATCATTTTCTTTGACATTCAAGATTAATGGTACGCCCTTATCGGTTGTATCTACATCATCAACGGCAGTCGGTAATTCTAAAAATTCAATCACTTCTATATCGAAAAAAGCCGTATCACAAATATTATCTTCATCACACAAAACAATACAAGCTTGTTCACCTCCTATACCCTGCCCAGTATATTCTACACAATAGTTAATTGGGTCTAAAAAGAAATCTACACTTTCTCCTGATTCCTCTGGACATTCATTTTCAAAAAAGGTAATGATATTTGGGAAAATAATCGAATCAAAACAAAAGACTACAGTTTCTCCAACAAATATGGTATCTATAACTTGTTCAGGTGGACCATTTTGAATGGTTATCATAAATTCTAAGGTATCGCAAAAACCTAAATCGTCACAAATTTCTACACAGAATTCTTCTTCACCAAGTGTTTTTCCTGTATAATTAACACAAAGACTATCTAAATTTAAATCGACTTCTAGTAAATTTCTACTATCCTCCTCCAAACAAATCTCTGTCAGCGCAACTATCGTCCCATCAAGGTCAAGGCCTTGCGTATCTATACAAAAAGTATTCATCTCTTGGACTAAAATAGTGTCTTCGATTTCACCATATTGCACATCAATTTCAAATACCGTTGTATCACAAACACCCAAATCATCACATAAAATCGTACATAAGGTATTTTCTCCAACATCTAGTGCTTCTATTATTACACAAGAATCTTCAAATATAGTGGTACTTAAATTGGTCACCTCTAAACATTCTATAAAAGTCGCCTCTAAATTGCTAGCTAACTCCATCGTGGAGGCACAAATCGTATCTGTCTCTCCAAGTTCCAGCACAATTGCCATAGTATCCGTCGATAAACAGGTTACTGCTACGATAATCGTATCTGCGCAGAATGTTCTTGGGTCTTCGAGGATAACTTCGTGAACCCCTCTCGATAAATCAATAGAAACCCCTCTTTGAAAAATTCGCGTTTCTAAGTTCAAAAAGGACATAATAGGTGTTCCTTGAACAGTCGCCTCAATTTGTCCGTAAGTGCTACCTGGAGCACCTCCTACAATAAAATTACCATCTTCTGAAAACTGCCAATCGCCATTTGGGTCCCAATCATTCATGGCTACGACCAATTCTTCTAAGTTGTTGAAATCGCCTGAGAATACTTCATCATTTACAGGCCACGCAGTTACCGTATAAGGCCCTACTCTACCCTGACCGAAAAGCGTCGAAATCGTATAAGTTCCTATGGTATCTCTGCCACAAGAATTGATATCAAAAAGGTCTATATCCATGCCATCTAAAGAAACATTAAATGGATTTCGAGTATCAAAATCATAATCTAAACAGATAGCAATAGTTTCCTCACAATCGGTTAAATTATACATTAAGGTATCTCTGCCAACTTGCAAAGGACAAGGTTCACACATGGCAATGGCTACCTCCTCTGCAATTGCTTGGCAACCGTTTACGTCTGTTACGGTCAACGTATATATTCCAACTGGCAAATCGCTCCTATTGGCTTGGTCTGCAAAACCGTCTACGTCTTCCCAGTCAAAGGAATATGGTGGTACGCCCCCTTCAATTTCAACAGAAATACTGCCTCCTTCTTCACAAGCTGGAATAATATCGGTGGTTAATACAATGACCTCTGGCGCGCCAATTGTAAAACAAGCTTGTCCATAAATACATCCGACCGTATCAATGATAGCTATACAATAATCACCTTGCGGCAAACGACCATTTAAAAACTGGGTATGCCCATTCGAGATAATCGTATCTACGGGTAAACCAAGTGTATTAACTTGGCCAACCGTAAACATAACCGCTCCGTCAGCCGCTAATGGACAAGAAGCATTAATGGTTTCTTCAATAGTGATTGGTGTTATATCGCTAGGTGCATCAATCAAGGTAAATACAACAGGTGTTCTACAACCCGTTCGATTATCGGTAACCAAGACGGAATAAGTGCCACTACTCAAGTTTTCTTGGGTATTATTTCCTCCCGGCCAATCAAAAGTATAATCACCACTTCCTCCATTTACATTTATCGTTACAGAACCATCTGAATTCCCACAACTTGGTGGGGTGTTAACTGCTATTTTTGCTTCTAATAAATTAATTTCATCCACAACTAAAGTAATCATCGTTTCACAGTCAAATCTTTCATCTCTAACGTTAATTTGATAAAATCCAGAAGGCAAACCTGTTCTTTCATTCCCAACAAAGCCATCCTCCCAAGTATAGGTATTGGTTGCTGGAAGGAGTAAAGCTTGTCCATTGGCCACTCCACAATTAGCTGGGCTTGAAATGGGTATTAAATCACTGAAATCTTTTTCAAAAATCTCTAGCTCTATTTCCAATACACAAGTTGGATTGGGTCTATAAACAATGGAGACCTGATATTTTCCCCTTGGTAAAGATGCTCTAATGTTTCCCGTTACAAATGGTTCTCCAACTTCTGGCACATAGAAAAAATCATACGCTCGTACATCTTCTTCTAATTCTATAAAAATTGAACCTGTACTTTCTGTGCAACTTGTTGGCGTAGTCGAAATTTCGGTAATAGTCGGTAAATTACACGCATCACATTCTGGAACAAAAATACTCGCTATTTCAGAACAGCCTCTGCTGTCTGTGACCGTTACTTCATACAATCCTGTGTCTAATTCGGTCCTGTTGATAAGGTTATCTGTACTCAGCAAATCGCTCCAAACTACCTGATATGGGCTGAAACCACCTGTAATATCCAAACTGATTGCACCTGTATCTGCACAAGCTGCTACTACTTCATACATCAATAAGATGGAATCCGCAGTGGCTATGGTAAAACAGGCTTCTCCTGTCAAACAATTATTGGCATCCCTAATTTCTAAACAATAGTCGCCTGCTGCCAATTGTCCATTTTCAAAAGTATTCACTCCGTCTGTAATAATAGTATCCATCGGGAACTGGAAATCACCCGTAACATCCACCATAAATTGAATACCACCATCCTCATTTTCTGCGCAACTCATAGGTATGTTTTCGGTTATGCTAATACTAGCTACTCCCTGTGGAGTCTCCACCAAATCAAAATCTACAATCGTTTGACAGCCTAAGGTAACATCAAATACGGTTACACTATAAGTACCTGCTGCCAATTCTGCGTTCGTATTTGTTTCACTATCCCAAGAATAGGTATAATCAGCTGTTCCTCCACTTACATTTATCACGACTTCTCCATTTGCTTCTTCACAGGTTGGTTGTTGATTAATAATAGCTTCCGCAGATAAGGAAGTTGTTAATTCTACCTCTATTTCTATAACGCCTTGACATGCCTCACTCCCATTTGGTTCAGAAAAAGATACTACATAAATACCTGGAGGTAGTTCATTTCGGCTATTGCCTACAAATCCATCTGGCCAAGTATACACAAAATCAGCAGGGCTAAATACTGCCGATCCAGTAGGAGGAATATCACAGTTCGTTGGAAAAACGGTTGCGTCTACCATTATTGGTATATCTTCTATGGTAATACTAATATCATAGCTACAAACTGGGTTTGCGGGGTCAAGAATATTGACAGCATAAGTACCTGCGGGTAAATTAATTCGACTATTAGGTGAGCTTCCGTCAAGACCCAAATCAGGTGTCCATGTATAGTCATACAAAATGGTATTATCTATAAAATCAAAAGTAACAGCTCCATTGGCCTGTCCACAACTTGTGGCAGTCAAGGAGGTATCTACTAATGGGCTGGATTCTGTATCGCCTACTGGAATGGTAAACGGAAATACCAAACGACAATTTGGATTATTAGTAATGGTCAAAATTACTTCATAATCTCCGCTTGGTAATCCAACACGCCTATTAGGTGTTGGTCCTGCTGCCCCTATGCTCTCGTCCCATTCGTAGGTAAAATCAGTAATTATTCCATCCATCGTCAAAGTGATAGCTCCATTATTTTGCCCACAATCAGCTGGCGTAATATCTGTTGATACGATTACCGCAGGACTTAGCTCGTTTTCTGGTATGGTCACCATTATAGTATTCACGCAATTTGTATCGCCTTGGAAAGCCACCACTACTTCATAATCTCCAGCGGGCAAGGAAACCCTTGAATTACTCGATGCACCTATTGTTCCTAAATCTGGTAAATAACTAAAAGTATAATCCTCCGCATTTTGGTCGAATTCAATAGACACTTCCCCATTGGATTCGCCGCAATCGGCAGCAATAATTGTTGGGTTGATATTGGTAGCAGGAACACAAGCACAGGAATCTAATTCAATCGCTAAAGGTAGTTCGCAACCAACTGAATTAGTGATAGTCAATAAATAATTTCCACCAATTAAATTGGTTCTATCTTGCTCATTTTCTGTACCTGTAATATCTGCCCAATCAAAAATATAAGGGGCTGCATCGCCTATTACTTCAACATCAATAGCTTGTGCATTACAATCGCCTGTTTTAGAAACATTTACCAATAACTCTTCTAAATCAGGTATGGTAAATTGACTGTTTCCTGCAATACATCCATTTCTGTCTCTCACAAAAAGTTGGTAATTACCTACTGGTAAATTTCTATTTTCAAAGGTATTGACTCCATTTGTAATGATGGTATCGGCAGGAAAAATAAATCCGTTTTCATAGACTATTTCAAAACCGACTCGTCCGTCCGAATCTCCAACACAACTAACTCCTATTGTATCTAAAATAGTAATCGTTCCAGCCTGTACATCATTATTTAAAATAAATAAATAAGGTGCGGTACAACCTGTCGCATTATCTGTTACAATTATTCGATAAGACCCTCCCGCCAATCCTGTTTGAGTTAAATTCCCATCGGGAAAAGAAGTACGATATGCTCCACTACCACCTTCCACATTTATCGTAACTGCCCCATTATTATTTAAACAATTTGCCTCTGTCAATACAGTATGACTAATATTTAAAGAATTAATCGCCTCCAAATCTACAGTCAATATACTTGTGCATTCAGGCATGGCAGGGTCGGTAACCGTAATAATATATCTGCCTTCTGGTAAGCCTGTTCGACTTTCAACAATAGCTCCATCTTGCCAAGAATAGGTAAATTCAGCAGGACTCAACTCAATACTTCCATTCGACTGTCCGCATAAGGTATTGGTAATAGTGGCTACACTTTGTGGTCCTTCCGCATTGCCTATTGTAACAAAAGTCGTTTCAAAACAAATATTGGTCGTTCTATCAATTATTTGAACCAAGTAACTAGTAGCAGGTAGATTGATTCTACTATTGGGTGTTGAACCAACTGTTCCTACATTGGGAGACCAATTAAAAATATAATCCGAAGGGTCTCCATTTATATTGATTATAGCTGTTCCATTATTTTCTCCACAATTGGCATTTTCAACTATAATATGCTCGACAGTAGGCGGAACACAAATAGGGCAATCTTGTCGAATGAGTTCTAAATTTAAGGTATCGACACAATCATTTTCGTCCGTAATAATCAATTCATGTAATCCTTCCGTAAGAAAAATAGATACTCCTTTTGGTGTTAATCTTGTATCATATCCTAAAGAAGACCGAATCCCACTATCAGGAAAAGATATTTCCATTCTACTATATTCCCCTCCAATGTCACCACCTTCTATGATTAAAAATTCTGGCAATAAGCTCCAATTACCTCCTTCATCCCATACATTCATCGAATCGATTAATTCAATAACAGAATTTACTGTTCCCGTATAAGTAATCCCATCTACTGTCCACGAATCTATATTTATAGCACCTTTAGTATTACTGATTTGAGCATAAGTATAAATACAAACTTGACGGAAATCGCAAACACTAAATCGAGCAGCGTCTACTTCTATTCCATTATCTAAAATAGTATAATTCTCTAATGCTTCTGGGGTATATTGATTAAAACAATAGAACATCGTACTATCACAATTTGGTAGCAAGATGGATTCGTTGACCCTTCCCTCCGTAATAGTACATGGTCCCTCATTACAACTCGTTTCTATTTCAAATACCGCTTCATTGGAAGAACTAAAATCAAATACACAGGATTCGTTATTAACCTCACAGACAAATTCAATAGAACTGGTGGTAGAAATGTTGGCGTTATAGGTACTATCACAAATTAAATCTGGTATGATTGCCTCTAATTGAAAAACAGCACTTTCGCCTTGATTTAATCCGGCAGGCAAGGCTACATTTAATACGCTTACATCGCCATCTGCACTGATAATTGGTTCGATAGGTGTCCAATCACTTGGTGTTATTCCTTGAATAGAATTTGGGATATAAGTTAGTAATTGAGACAAGGCGATTTGTATTTTATCATCCACCGAAATATTAGGGCTTACATTTTCCACACTTATTTCAAAAATGGAAGTCTGTCCCGAACGTAAGGGCGTTATTGTAGAAAATTGCACATCAAATGTTCTAGCTATTCCTGGGTCAGCTTGGAATATTATAGGATTCGTTTCAGCAAAGGCAATATTCGAAGCCGTTCCACAGGCTGTTATTCCTTGAAAATTATATCGATTTAATGCTCCGTTTTGAAAATCACAATTGGTTACAAAGCGATATTGGATTCTAAATTCACTAGAATCAGGGGCATTTATGGAAAATCCTGGTAGTCCATTTTGGTCTAAAAAAGGATGCAAATTCGCAAAATTATCATATTGATAAACTTGTCCTAATTCATTTTGTTCTTGAAAGCTTGGTTCAGCGAAGGCAGGCTGAAAAGCTGCCGATGATGGATAAGCAAACTCCACACTACTTGGAACTAAAGTCGCTCCTGCTGGTAGAATTATTTGTGATTGAATATCAAAAGCTTGACCTGCTTCCTCGTTTCTCACCAAAATCACCATGGTGCTGGTATCACAAAACATACCACTAATAATAGAGTTTTCTTCTTGAAAACTTGCAGATAGCAGCGGTGCCACCGCTGTCGCAGTTAATAAAACACTTTCTGGTTCACAAGGGTCATAATCATCAGGAGTCCAGCCTGGGTCATCAAAAGGCACACAACTCCAACCAAGTCGAGCTGCTGTGCTGCTTTCTCCACATTCAACTAAGCGTCCTGTAATTCTAAAGGTATTACAAATATCCGCAGGATCCACATTGGTGCCTCTTTGGCTCAAGCCGTCTGCAAAGGCAAATACATTATTCTCTGCTCCATAATCCTGTAAAATCAAGGTGTCAATGGCAGTAGGAACGCTAATATTTTCAATCGATAATATCTCCAAATTTCCAGATTGGGTTTCCATTTGAATGAAGGTAATCCCCGCATCTGAATCAAAGGAAGTATTACAATGTTCAATTGTCCATTGGACGGTTTCTCCTGTGGCAGTTATATCGTCTACCACTGCTTCTAAAGTGAAGGTCGGTGGGTTTTGATATTGAAATTGACGTTTATCAATGACATCGTTGATTTCTAAGCAATCAGGGTTATCCTCATTGGCATGAAAACGATTTATATAATTCACTCTTGCTTCAATATCATATAAATCATTGCCCAAAGCACTACCAAATATAGAAGAACATTCGGGTGTTACATTTATTCTAAACTGAAAAACTTGGTTACTTCCTGTTATCGTACTCACCGTATTTAAGGAGTTAAATGCTTGCAGATATACTCCATTATCTGACACTGTCAATGGTGGTAGTAGAAACCATTGACTGCCTTGAATTCGGTATTCTACCGATAAATCTTCAAAAGCAGTTAATATATTGGGGTCGTAAGTAAATTCTATGGAATCTACTGTTGCTGCAGCCCGATGCTCCTCGCCAAAGAATTCTCTCATTGCATTCGCATTGATACTTTTGGATAAGGTATATTGTAGACTCGTCGCCGCACAACCTTGTGGGAAGGTGCTATTACTTGGTCCTGAAAAAGTGGTATTTAGTTTAGCCAGTCGAAATAATTCTCCAAAAGAATCACATTCATCATATTGCACACCATCAATAACCGCAAATCCTTTAGCTCTAAAATTGGGTATTTTTCTAAAAGTATTGGAAGGTACTGGTGCATCTGGGCTAACGGCAAAATGCCCTGTAAAATTAATTTCAGTTCCTCGATTTAAAGTCTGTCCATTTAGACAATTGCTTAAATCAAAGTGCATAATTTTATTATTCCCTACTATCTCGACTTGATAAGCATTTGTGTCTATTCGACAAGTATTGGTGTTCCCTCCTGATTGAATCGTTATTTCCGCATGGGAAAATAAAAAAGTTAAAGCATCTGAATCGTTACCGTCTGCATTGCCATAATTAATAGACAATCCTATACTATCGAAAAGAGACTGATTTCCAACAATACTCGTCATCTTCATCACTATAGAATCACAACTTAAAGCTACTTTCTTATTCGATAAGACAGGGTCAAAGGGCGTTGTAAAATTTTCATCTGTAAATCCAATAGTGGTCCTTTCTGCTTCAAAATTTGTTGTTTGTAAGCCTATTTCACAAACAAATTCGGCACAAGGTGCGCCCGAAGCGTGAAGTACTGCCCCCTCTAAAATGCCACAATACCAAATATGGCTACAATCACAATCGGGACAGAAGTAAGTTATTTCAACAGGAAAAGAAGTTGGTCCAACCGTACTACAATTGGTTTCAAATACAAAATTAAGCTGATAATCATTATTCAAATTAATCGGGGCAGCATCAAAAGTTACGATTGCCTCATTACCTATGACTTGGCTCACCCCTGTAAATCTTGAGGTATCTTGCTGGATAGTCGTTTTATTAGATAATTGAATACCATCTGGCAAAGAAACAGAAATTCGAATTTCATCATTGCCTGCACAAGTTCTATTAAAATTAGACATTCGACGCTCTCCCGAGTAAATAATGGTAAATTCGTCATTATCATTGAAGGCATCTGGGTCTGTACAAGTTTCCTGGGTACTGCCTGTATTAGAACTACGGTAAAAATTATCGAATAAGGTTTCGCTACGAGTTCTACAAGCATTTAAATAGGCTATTTTTCCATCAAAATTTCCCCTAAAATCGTTATCACATTCACTTTCTATATCAAATACTGCTCCTGAGGAACACGACACCCCATAAGTTGCCGTTATTTCAAAACTTTGACCAACACTTAAATCATCAAAAAATCCATCTCCGTCAAAGTCTTCTAATCCGCCTGCTCCATCTGGGTCGGTACTAAAAGCTGGATTATTATTCAAATCAATTAATCCATTTGGCGCATTAATTGGCGCACTCCCTGCGATACTCACCGTTAATACTTGATACCCTTGGTCCAAGGTTAGAAAGTCTGCGCCAACTGCAAAACCTACACCGGCAGAAATATCTAAAATGGTCCCAAATCCATTGTCAAATTCAAAGCCATTATTGGCAACGGTTATAGACAAACTACCATCCTCACAATAGCCTGCATCCACCGTAGCTGCTTGGTTGTGGGTAAATTCAATTAACTCTTCTCCTACCCCTATCGAAAGATTACTGGTGTTAGATTCTTCCACACAAATTTCGCTATTACAGCCCCAAGCTGCTTGATGGATTGCACTCAAATTAGAATTTCCATCTTCACCACAGCTAATAATTACCAATACCTCTTCGATGGTAATAATCTCATCTGCATCAAACAAAGCATCTCCATTGCTTGCCGCCCCAAATTCTTGGGTATTTCCATTGAATACCGTGCCTGCAATATTTGCAGAAATTAAGGTGTCTCCATTTGCATTTGCTGTTTTGGTAAAGTCATAATTCTCTCCATTAATAATTAATTGTTGGTAGGAAACACCTTGTTCTTGAACAACCGAAAAATCAAAGTTGTCTAAATAACTATTTAATCCACTATTGGAGATGGTCAAATTTCTACGAACTTCTGCTCCAAGTGGATAAATTTCTGTATCTGGAAAAGTAATGATATTCAAATTTGGGATGGCAATCGCATCTTTATATTCTACGCCATTAAAATTTTCGGAAACGACATTCCCATCTATCTGATAATCTAGTTGCCAAGTATCAAAAACTTGTAGTGTCGAACCTGCATTTAAGGTATCAACAATTTCACAACCAATTTTTACAGAAAAGGCAATTGCTATATCTTCAGAAAAGCTGGGGTCAAAATCAGGAAAGGAAAAAATCGGTCGATTAGGGTTCGTTCCATCTAGGAGGGTCACATTCGCACTACTTAAATCTGTTGCTAAGGCATCAAAGCTTATACCTGGAAACAAAGTCAGGGTAGCTTGTATATTCGTTCGAGGGCTGAGGTCTGTTCCTTCGGAGCTAAAAAACACCACCTGTTGGTCTGCTTCTCCACAGGTCACTAGCTGGTCTAAAAGGACGGATTCTTCCCCTAAGACTAAAGTCAAATTAGATTGACTGCGTGCAAAATTGAAAGTAATGAATAGCAATATCGCTAATAGCAATAATTTACCCAAAATTGTCCTTACAACGCCCAAATATAATGGGTGGTAAGGATTAGTTAATTTTAGGAAGATTCTTTGAAGCATAGTTTCTTTCTTTTGTAAATAGGTGCCTGTTCTTTGCTTTGTTTAGTTCATCTTAATAGTTGCATTTCAACAAATTTAAATTTAGCAAATACATAAAAACAATAATAAAAATGAATTATATATTTTTATTTTTATTATTTATAATATCCTTGCTTTCTTACAACTATAACTTGTAAAAGCGGCAAAAATCAAACCAAAAAAGAATGTATATAATTTTGTTTTATTATATGTCGGTTAGTAGCAAAAGGAAGAGGTAATTAAGGCTAATGAACTTGTCGTAATTTGTAAAAGTGGTAAGCAAATAGAAGGCTTTTCCTTTTTTGAGGCTATTGGGTATTTATTTCGTTTTTGTTGATTATGTCTTAAATTGGCAAAAAAAATATACTAATATTTGAACTGAAGCATGCTTCTGTATCACCAGCTAATTATAAAAAATTAAAAGATTTTTTTGATATACTAGTAGAAAAAACAGGAGCCTTAGTTACGCTTAAAAGGAAGGTTTGATATTCTCTATTGACCTTACTTCCACAAACAACATTTTTTATACTTCTTTCCACTCCCACAAGGACAGGAATCGTTTCTACCTACTTTCTTGCTAAATTTCGAGAAACTTTTCATTAGAAAAATAGTAAAATAAATACAAATATACCTTCTCTCCACTATCACTATTTATCTGAAAAAATCATGAAAACAATTCTATTATCTTTCTTTCTTTTCTGTATTAACAACTTACTCTTTGCCCAAGAGGAAAAAATTACTTTTATAGATGGGACTACTTTATTAGGAGCAATAGAAGTGAATCGTATGTATGAGGATACGATATTATTTTCAGAAAAAGGAAAAAAGGAAATCACTAAATATTCCCTTTCAACAATACACAGTATTTGGGATGATTTTAAATTTTATAAAGTAATCAGCTCCTTATCGCTCAAAAAAAAAATACTCCTACCTGTTTTATTAGATGGTAAAACATCCGTTTTACAACACAAAAAAGGATTTTTTATCTTGCATAAAGAAGAACTTCATCACTTACATGATAAAAGTTATAGTTCTAATAAGTTAAACAATATTTTTTTAGAGAATTTTATCAACCAAGCAAGAAATTTATTTAATGAGTGCTTATCCTATGACGATAGAAAATGGACTAATTTAAGTTTAAATAGGCGAGATATAGTAGAAACGACTTGGGCATATAATAAATGTGAGTACCCTCAAGATAAACAGGTTCATTATTTAAATAACCAACATAGATTAAGAAAGGGATTTTTTATCGAAACCATGCTGACCAATATTACTACTAGGTCCTTTTCCGAAACCGAACAAATATTTACGCCTAATTTCGCTATCGGTGGTCAATATGACTTTATTGCTAATTCCTACTTCAATGCAATAGTTGGTCTAAAATTAGCTTTTAAGCAAAATAGAAATAGTACAGAAAGTGATTATTATGAATTGGGACTGGTGGAAATTCCCTTATTAATAGAAAAGCGTTTAATTAGAACGCACTTAAATAATGGTATTTTTATAAAAGGAGGTGGGATTATAGGACTAGGATTTTATGCTGAAAATGAAGATTCTAGTTATAGCAAAATTTTAGATGGTTCTCTATTTTTAGGTTATACCGCAAGTTTAGGATATGTCCACAGAATCAAGAAAGGTAGTCTTTTTTTCGATGTGTTTTA
>CAYMSC010000132.1:0-13169 GCA_964392805.1 uncultured Saprospiraceae bacterium | reverse complement strand
CTATATTTACTGCTATATCGCCACATACCGTTTCGTCCATTCCTGCATCTGCTGTTGGTAATTGATTTATAGTTAATTCTATCTCTTGAAAAGGTTGACAACTACCATTATCAACAGTAGGGTCAATAATCGCATATATATAATAAGTACCTGGAGTAGTAGGTCCTACACCAGCCGTAATATTAGCAGTACCACTGCTAGGAGTAGCTGATCCTAAAAAGGCACCTCCACTATACATATTATTTCCAGTTTGAGCAGTACTAAAATAAACAAAATGGATATCATCTGTTGTGCTAGTTGTGACCATCAAGTCACCAATAGCATCCCCTTCACAAATAGCAAAATCAGTCGTAGGAAGTATTATAGTAGGACAGATATAAACAGCCTCTACATCATGGTCATCTTCGTCCGTACTATCATTACCATCACCTATCATTCCAGTACCATCACCATCTACATAATCATCAGCAGCACTATTAGAGGCCCCACCGGGGTCACTATTCGTTGCATCTGGAGTAGAATCAATATCTCTGTTATCTGTACCACTAGCATCCACTGCTGAACTAATTTCTGCATGATTAAGTAAACTGTCTACAGCAGTAGGTGAAGATACCGTCAATGTAATATCAACAGCAAATGTAGCATTTGGAGCTAAACCATCTGGTGCTAATTGTCCATCAGCTATCGTCAATAAAGTATCATTTCCTCCCCATTGGCTTGTATTATTGACCATTCCAGCAGGGATATAATCAGTTATTTCAATACTATCTGCATAATAATCTCCCTGATTATGAATGGTAATCGTGAAAGTTACATCATCACCTGGAGCAATATTTGCACTTTGGCTACTGCCTAATTTTTTGTCTAAAGCTAAATCAAAACAAGCATTCTCAACTTGAATGGGGCAACAAGATTCGCCACTACAATTTGTCAATATATCATCTGCACTGAAAGTATATTCCCCTACTAATGTAGCCTTATAGCTCTGATTAGTTGCTCCATCTATATCTACCCCATCCCTTGCCCATTGATAGCCATCATAACCCGCAGGCGCAGTTAATAAGATAGTATCATTAAAATTCGTACAGATTTTAAAAGGTACAGAAACACAAGCAGAAGCATAATCATCATCTGTTATAACGCCATCATTAGGTTCAGAATCAACATCAAAGCCATCCATTGCAAAAACTTCTGCTTCGTTATAATGCACCCCTGGAGCGTCCAGCGTAGCCATAATTGTTAATTTGACAGAATCTGTAAATGAGGACATTAAGTCCCAAATACCTGTACTAGATGTGTAAGTTCCAATAGCTGGCATAGCAGAAACAAAGGTCATATTAGGAGGTAAGGCATCCTCAACCATCACCCCTGATAAAACAGTCCCTCCCTCGTTATAAAGTGTAACAGTAAAAGTAACTACATCCCCAATACCTGCACTATCTACATTAGAAGTAGATGCAATTTCTAAGTCATGCTGGGCTTGAGCTTGATTTCCTAAAAAGGAAAGAAAGATAGATATTAATAAAAATTTAGCTACTGTTATCATAACAGATTTACTTCCAGGAGTTGGAAGATTTAGACACGGTAATGCAATTCTCATTTCTCTAGTAAATTTATTCTTAAATATGCCTTATTAGTGACAATTGGTTCAATACTACGTTAAGAGTATTTTACACAGGTGCATCTATAAAATCCATGTATTAATGGATAGCAAAGATGATACGTACTAATAATATTGAAATATTCATTAAACTATCAACAGGTGTAGGCACTATTTTTTGATAAGTAATAATCAAAGAAAATAATACTTCCTTATAAATTTTAATGGAATTGTTTAAGTTTAGCCTATTATTTTAGTGGTCGAGTTTATAAGTAGTTGACAATTAAAATGAGGTTACTTTTTCGTAAGACAAGGCGTGAGGAAGGAAAATAGCCTTAGCTATTTGACTGACGAACAACGCAGTATTACGGAAAAAGAAGTCATTTTAGAGTCAAGGATTTATAAATCCGACCACTAGATATAGAAGAGGGGAAGTTTGAAAATCTCAATAAATAAATCAAATGCCTAAATGACATAGATCTTTGAGCAACAAATTGAAGGTTAATCCAATAATTGGCAAGTAAAAAAAAGAGGCTTTTGTGACAGGCTTTTTGCTTTGAAAGAAAGGCTATACATACTCGAACATAAATAATCGAACTTTTTCAAGAGTAGTTGCGAGTTAAAATAGGTCAACAGTTGAATTTTAAGCTAAAAATAACCACGAAATAAAATAAATCATATGCTAAAACCCTAATTCTTTAAAATCAACTCGCAACTCTTAAATCTTGTTAGTTTACTGGTCTCATAGTACTTATATTGCTTAAAACAAGAATAGCAAATTGCAGACAATGTAAAAACTGGTAGAAAAGCCTTCAGGCTTTCCTGTCAAAGGCCTTTAGGCCTGAAAATTATGCGTTTTGAGGGAGCTAAAACCGACCTAAAGTCGTGGACGGGAAAGCCTAAAGGCTTTTCTACCTGTTGTCCACAATTTGATTTAATTATTGCAAGGCCCACAAATATCTCCATTTTCTAAATATAGCGTTAAAGTAGACAAAGGCACTTGTATTGTTTCAAAGCGTCCGTTTGCCTGTTGATGACAAATATTAACGAATGGCTCATTCCCATTATTAATAAAATTATCCGTACAGGAGCAGTTGGGATTTTTAAAATCTGGCAAACAAGCATTCTCATCAGCAGCATCGTATTGAGCATGAGTAGTCGGATAATTTCTAAAAAAGCCATCTCCATCTGCATCTATCCCAACACATAAACTAGAAATAATAGGACTACAAGGATTAAGTGGGTCAGTATCTATTAAGTAATCATATTTTCCATCTCCTCCTGTTTCGATATTGTCTGTAATTCCATCTCCATCTGAATCACTATTTTTATCCTTAGCATCAATATCATTTCCATCTACAACCCCATCATTATCATCATCAAGGTCAACTGAATCTTTAAGACCACCCTTATCAAAATCAGCGTCGGAAATAGCCCCACTTCGATTACTACTTGCAGCAATCTGAGCATCTATATGAGTCGCTATTATAAAATTAGAGAAATTTCCAGGGTTATTTGGGTGTCTTAAAGTGGTATTAAATAACATGGCAGATTTATCATTATTAGGACCTTGAAAAATAACCGTACCATCCATGTTAAAATCATTATTTGTATAACCTACACTAATAAAATTGGTCAAAAACTGCGCATTAATTGAGTCTAGAATGACATGTAAAAACATATCAAAAACATCATTATTAGGACCTTGATATATAGTTCGATTATCGCCATTTAAATCTCCAGACCATAAAGCTCTCCGTCCCGTACCTAAATCAATATTAGGTTCAATTCCAATGACAGGGGTAAAATCATCTATAAAATTTACCATAGGAACCCTATTTGGCGTAAAAATATAAGGCTCTAAACTGACCGTCTTCAAATGATTGCGGTGACTCAATGCTACAAAATAGTTTCCTGGAGGCACGTTTTCAAATCGAATTAATGTATCTCCCAATGCGGTCATTACATCACCATCTCTTTGAATAACTGCTGACTGAGTAGCTACTACATTATTAATATCATTACCATCACATAATTCTACAAATACCCAATCTACACAAGCATCATTTCCAGTAGTATTCATCATTGATTCGTCCATTGATTCTCCTCCTCCTCCGACGTGTTTAAAATTTGGATTGGCCGAATAAGGTTCTGTTAATGGAATCACACCTTTTCTTCTCAAATCATCCCGCATCATTCCATCATTCGCAAAAATGACTGCTCCTTGGAGCATGGCTTTGATTTGTACATATACCCCTTCGCAGGTCACATCTTGTGTATAAATTGTTTTATTACCACATTCATCTACTGCTGACCAGACCCTTGAAAAGATTTGTCTCGGACCAATAATATGCTCCATTTCTTCATAAGAAATCGTAACATTCTGGTCACAATTATCTGTCGCTACTATATCTACACCAAGTACTAAACTATCTGTGCCAAATTCACAGAATTTTTCACTAGAGAGTGGAATACTACCTTCAATAACAATGTAATTTATAACCTCTAAAGTATGATTACCATCTAAATAGTCCCACTCTTTAATACGAATATCAAAGCTTTCTGCCGTCACATTATTAACTTGAACAATAGCAGGGGCCGGTCCATTTAAGCTAGACATATTAGCTACAACAACGGGGTTAATGTAAGTATTTGATAATTCAATTGTTTGCCAAGCATCATCAAGCGTCAAGGTGCCTGCCTCTCCCAAAACATCTCCCGCTCGGTCAGTAAGTGCTCCATTATCTACTGCCAAATAAGCTAGTCTTTCTTGACTATGGCTAATATCATTATCTAAAGAAGACTCCTCCTGAATATTAATAGATACCCCCATATTCGATAGATTATTATTTCTTGGATAAGCTGGGTCTGTATCGCTGATAGATTGCATATTAGCGAAGAAGGCAGGAGTTTGAGTGAATCCATTTTGAAAAGTAATATTTCTAAGCTCATCACCAACACTAAATAGCCCTGCTTCTAATTGATAATCCCCTAATTGTGCCCCCGCTTCTATCGCAAACCAAGCAACCGATTCACCTGTTCTTTGATTATCATTAGCTGCTTCTTCCTGTAACTTAATTTCAAATTGGTTGGCAGAAATATTTCTCAATCGAACGGTAGCAGTACTCGCTTCATTGACTGTTGTTAATTGGCTAAAAATAAGTGGTCTAGTATTAAATTCAAGCGGCAATTGAACAACCTTCCAACGATGTGTAACATTTTCCATAACTCCTGCTACCATTCTTTTACCATTAGGCAGGGTATAAATTCGATAAATATCAGGGGCGGTCTGGTCTTTTATAAAAACCCGTTGGCTATCAATAGCTTCATTTCCACAAAAATCTTGAGCACTCCAAGTATAGGTGAGCATATAGTCATATAAAGCACATCCTTCTTCGCCTTGGGTACTAAAGTTTCTCCTGTCAATGGCAATAGCTGGACAATTATCCGATGCAGTGACTAAAGGTGGTAAAGGAATTTCTTCATCACAATTAATGGTCAAATCAGCTGGAACATTTATCAGCATTGGTGCTTCCTCATCATTAAAATTAATCGTTACTACTGCTGTTACACAACAATTCATTCCGAGGTCACAAACCGTATAGGCGAATTGGTCCATTTCACAACTTAGCGTATGAGGTGTATAAACAAAATCACCATTATCTTCTAATGCAACGGTGCCTAAATTTCCGTCACTGGCTAGGCTCAATGTTGTCTCTCCAGCTATTGCATCATTAATAAAAACATTTCCAGAATAATTAAGACCAGGGCATATATCTTCAAAATCATCATTCACTAAACTAATAGTAGCAGGGTCTGATAAGTTAACTATCTCTGCAATATTAGGACATCCATTATCACAATATCGAGTTACAATTTCATAGCTGCCCGCAGGGAGATTAGCAAAAGAAACTTGTCCTTCTGGTTGATAACTCAATCCTCCATCTAAACTAACTTCAATACATGCATCCATTTCACCATCTGTTGTTAAAGTTATCCACCCATCACTAGCGCCACAAAGTGAAGGGTCTTCATGGTCAATTGTTGTTACAAAAGATAAAGAGCGTAGGTTAACAGGGAAAGTATCTGTTGACACACAAAGTACCCCAGAAGTATCCAATACATTTAGCACCACCTCCGTACTAATTGGTAAACTATCCGTAGGTGTTTTAAAGACCACATTATGAGGACCAACTCCAACTGCTGTAGTGGGTCTTGCATAAGTACCAAATTCCCAAACATATATAACATCGTCTACGGAAGCTGCTTGAAAAACATAGCTTTCTGAATCACATAAATAGCCATTTATACCACTAGGGACATTAATTATTTCTGCATCGAATATTGATGGGATAACCGTTTTAGTAACTATATTAGAAAACAACCAAGGGTTACAACTCCCCATTCTCGTTTTTCTTCGGTAAAGGGTAGTTTGAGTAATAAGAGATGGAGTATAAGTTGGTTGAATAGCCCCCTTTAGATCTAACCAAGTAATATTATCTATACTTCTCTCCCACTGATATTCAGGAATTCCATTACTACCACCATTTGGAGCAGATTCTACAGTTATTCTAGTAGGCGTATATAATCCACAATTGGATTCGTTCCCTCTAATCGTCCCACCGTCCATAGGGTTTGTGCAATCAGTGTCCGCACAATCAATTAAACCATCTTTATCATCATCTTTCCCGTTACCACAAATTTCTCTAGGCGATTGGCACTCAGGATTTTTTACCTTTAAATTAATTGTATTGTCATTATCCCAACTAGCAAGCCCCCAGTCTCCTTCAAGCCTAATATCATTTTCTCCATACGCTCGAATCCTTAAGCCTAATCCATTGGCATTTAATTTAGCATCTAATAAAATTACATCGTGAAGAGTTGAGGATGGCTCATTACTAATTAAACTCCCAGAACCGCCCGTAGACCCTAAAATATCATCCCCTTCATAAGTCGCATACCTCACGCCTACTGCTCTATAGTCTAAGGCATAACTGCCTACATAATTTCCATTTTGATAAGCAATAGCCGTTCCACTCAAAATAAATTCGTCTCCTGAAGTCCAATACAAATAAGCGGTATTAGGCACATCAAAGGTTAAATTATATTGTTCTGAATATAAACCTGTCATTCCTGAAAAATTTTCTAAGGCAAACATTCCATACGACAAGAAGGTCCCATTATCTGTACAATAACCACTACAATCTAAATCTAGTTGGTCTATATCTCCATCATCATCATTATCTATACCATCGGTGCAATTTTCATCATTAAAACAATTTATTTGTAAAAATACAGTTCCCGCTACGATATAGGATTGTCCTCTTCCACTACGTGGAGAGGTTATTTCAACATTAATATTATCTACTGATACAGGAATATTAGATATTTCTATTTCTAGAAAATCAAGACAGCAACTTCCTGGAAAATTATCACCACTTGGCCCCCATTGTTTTGTAAAAGTATTCGTATAAGCACCTGCTGTAACCGTAAAATTAAGGACTCTATCATCATAGGTCAATTCGGATAGCGGTAGTTGGAGGGTAACATCTTGACTTTCTACTCTATCAGGCAAAGGAAAATTAATATTTTGGGTGTCATTATGTCCACTAACCGATACACTATACCTTGCAAAAGTCCCTCCTGGCTGATTACTCTTATAAACATAAGCTATAATTGATTGGGCATTATTCTTTCTAACTGGATTCGCATAAGTAATACTAGAAGTAGGAGGAATAACCCCTTGATACAGATGTATATCTCTATTAATAACTCTTTGAAAATTAAAAATATTTCCATCACTACCCGTAATTGCAATTGAATTTCCTGGGCTAAAATCTTCATAGACAATTTGTACTAAAATAGAATCTATATCCTCCAATTCAGAAAAAGAAAGGGTCTTTGGCACATCATTATTGATGCCTGAAAAATAAGTTTCAATGGTTCTGCCTTCAATACAATTAACTTCTAATTCTTGGCAAGGGTCAACAGAGACAATATATTCCAAAAATGGGTTACAGTCTGTTAAATCACTTGGCGTAGGCGAGAGCATAGCATAAACATAATAAGTGGTATTGACACCATTTAGAATTGGAAAATCATTAGTAGTAATCGCTCCTATCCCTGTGTCATTATCAACCCTCCCTATTAATCGTTTTCCATCGCCTGTAGCGGTATATGGATTAGATTGTCCAGTAGTAAAGCTATAAAATTCGATTTCCTCAAAAGGCACATTAGAAGCATCCGTAACTATGTTAAATGTCACATCTGTATCCACACAAATGTCTACATTTCGAGTATCCGCAGTAGCGAGAATTGGGCAATCACAATCATCATCGTCACTATCAATTCGTCCATCCCCATCATCATCTATCCCATTATCACATATTTCTTGACTTTTACATTCAAGAATGTTAATTTCTGAGGCCGTAGTCCATCCATTATTATTCACCTCTGAGAGCGCCACCAATCGAAAATAACGACCTCTAGCAAGTGGAAAATTAATTTCTTTAGCTTTCAAATCATTATAATTGAATGTTCCTGTTGCTACTGCATTCCCCCAAGAATTTGGATTATCACTTACATAAATTTCATAATCTTCAATTCGCCCGTCGGCAGCAATTATTACTGGTTGATAGGTAAATCCTCCAATTTTATGAGTACTCCCTAAATCAATTTGGATTTCGTGAGGAATCGGATAAGTAGTAGCATCAAAGTTCGTATGCCAATAGGTGTCTATATTTCCATCAAAGGCATTAGTCGCTTCCCCGAAACCTATCAGTTCGCTATCTACAAAGTGTAGGGAATAATTAGCTTGAGGAATTACACGCAAATTAGGGCAACAATCATCATCATCATTATCTATCAATCCATCATTATCATCGTCCACTCCATTAGTACATTCCTCTACGGGTATCCTTCTTTCAAAAATTCGATAACAATTATCATCTACATACAATTCTCCCCCCCCTGTTTTAAGAATCGAAAGGTATGCCCTTACAGCATTAGCAGGTGCTCTACCTAGTAAGCGATATTTTTCATAATTAGCGGTAAATAAAGATTGTTGAAAACCATAGATTGGGGTGTCACTTGCATCTAACCATGTTATGCCAAAAGAAGCCCTGCCATCTATATTAGTTACTCGGATATAGGTTTCAAAATTATACATTTCGCCACCAGTCACATCAAGCGTTTGTGATAAACCTCCGTCACCACCATAGATTAAGGTGGCATAATTTCCTGTATGCTCTGCGGTAGTAATCGTAACTGTTCCCCAAGTATACCAGCTATCCGTAGTCCCATCTTCAAATCCGCCATTCTGAATATCTTGGCAATTAGATGTTGTATAATTTTTACCAATTTCTAAGCAAAATTCATCTAAATACATACTACCTCCATCTCCTTTCCATCCCCAAACAGAGACATAAGCACTATTCTTGGGGGCAATCCCTCCAAAATTATATTCTTGATAAGCCGTATTAGCAACTTCAGTGATAAATCGCTCTAGTGGATTCAAAGAATTATCATAAAATTCCATTACTAGTACAGCATCACTAGTCGTTGCCGAAATCTTTGACCAGATAGATGCGACATAACTATAATCTTGAGTAGCTGGTAAAAGCGTCTGAGAAAGCGTACCATTATTCTGATTTATGATTCCAGCTAAATTGCCCGAAGCAGCATCACTTGTAGTTGTTATCCCTTCTCTTGCTTCCCAAAAATCTAATCCATCTTCAAAATCACCATTATAAATATTACATTCATTGCTTATTTCATATCCAGACATCACAGAACCAAAATCTCCACAAGGTAAATTCAAGTCTCCACTCATATTGTACCATCCACGAACATTATAACTATTACAACTACATGTCTCACAATTATTAGCCCCAAATCCTACCTGAACACCTCTAGAAAAATCCGTAGGATTATGGTTGATTGAAACAACCTTTCCATGATTGATAGAACCAGGCGTTCCATACCATCTACTCGCAGTTCCATCTGTTTCATAATAATCCCAAGTTGTATGATTAGCAGAACAATTCCCACCTGCACTAGCCTCATAAAACGATCGTCCTAAAGCAGACCATTCTGCCCAAGACCGCTTATTGTGCAAACGAATCCAGACTTCCCAACTGTCTTTACTATCCGCTATGTTTACTAGCCTTCCACGAATAATAAAACTCCCATCATCATATTCCTCCATAAAGAACCATTCAGGAGATTGAAATTTTGTCCAATCATCCTCCCAATCAGTAGAAGCACAGTTGGGGTCAGGGTCATAAGAGAAAAAACCATTATTCGTACTAGAAGAGATAAAAGAACGGGATAAATTCCCTGTAATACAAAAATCACTACAATCAGGGTCAAAACAGTCTACTAATCCGTCGCCATCATCATCAATGCCATTATCACAAATTTCTTCCGCATCCTCATCAGGTAAATTCAAAGCAAAGTCCGCTGATAAATCAACCATACCATCTATTTTTAATGGTGACATGGTAGCAGAACTAAGTTGTGCTAAGGTATTCGTTTTTAGGTGTAGAATATTTTTGTGAAAGAAATTAGAAGCAGCAACTACATTTTTGGCATTAGCCAAAGAGGATATAGTTATACCTATAAGCAAGATAAAGATTTTGGTGTAAGATGTATGTACCATAGGTAGTGTTTGTATGTGTCGTTCCATTGCAAATAATTCTCAAATTGACAAATAAAAGAAGGAGGTATATTATAAACTAAAGGGGAATGGGAAGATACTTCAGGAAGATTTGGAATAATAGCATCTAGTCTTTCCTACTGAACATTTTGATTTTGGATACTGGATAAATCAAGTTTTCAAGTTATCGACCGTTAAGAGCCGACGAAAAAATAAGTTCCGCATTTTTCAAATATGAACCCGTACGGGTGAACCTCGAAGAGGATGGGCTGCTTTGTAATGGGTTGAAAAACTATGATAAAAATATTCAATTGAAAAATCAAATGCGGAGGTTATTTTTTCGTTATTACTAAATATTTGATTTTCAAATAATTTGAAAATTGATTTATTCTTGTGTCGAACAAGTATTTAGTATCAAGTACCTAATGTTTAGTAGTAAGACAACTATGTTTAGGCAACTTCATAATGTACTGACAATCAATGCGTAACAATATAGCAATCTAAAAAAGGGAGGCTAAGCGTGTAAATAGGAGGGATTAAACCAAAAAAATTAGCAATCTAAAAGTACTATACTACAAAAACCGTGCTTAAATTTCGGGTAAAAAGGAAGTGATTCTAAAGAAAGTGGTAGGCAAACAAAAATAATTAGGTCTAGTTTCGTATTTTATGGCTCACTGTTAAACCTGCTTGCTCTGCAACGGGCAAGTTTTGAGAAAGAGTTGTTTAACTAATTTTAAAGTCCGTGTTCTTCAAAAAACAAAATAGCATCCACATGAGCTTTTATAATCTTTTTTTGAATATCTTTTTCTAACAAATCATAAACTTGTTGTCGATTATTATAAAAACCATTCTCCGTTAGTACGGCAGGCATATTCGTTCGTCGAAGCACATAAAACTGCTTTGTTGCTTGCGATTTAATTCCTCGATTCCTCCAACCGAGTTCGCTTACTAATTGTCGTTGAAATACCGCAGCTAATTTTTCACCTGTACGGCTACCATAAAAATGCCAAGTTTCTAATCCTGAGGCAGTTGTCCAAGTACCGGGCCCTGCATTCGAATGAACAGAAACAAAAATTTTAGGTAGTGTCGAAGCTACATTATTGGCCCGTAATACCCGTCCTTGCAAAAAATTATCAACACTAACCTCTGGAACTACATTATAATATTTGACCCCATGTATTTTTAATTCTTTGATGATGCCCTTAACAATAATCCGATTAAATTCATACTCCAAAAATCGACTACCATCCCTTAATTTAGGAGAGCGTTTACCCGCTGTTAACTTACCATGTCCATTATCTAAGCACCATAAAAACCGATGTTTTGAAGTAGCTGGCTCAGGTTCAGGAGTTGGAATTGGTTCGGGAGTTAGAATTGGTTCGGGAGTTGAGGTATTTACAGGTGGGATTTCAAGCGGAGGCGATTCTTCTTCCACTGGCTTGTTTATCATTTCCTCTAAATCCGTATTCACCGTAACGACCGTATCTTTAGGCATATCTCCTCCATCCTGAGGCTCTAAATCTTCAGGGTCAGGTTCTGTAATGACAATAGGCTCACTTTCTTTTGGTAAAAACATCCTTCGCAAATTGCTGAAGATGATTTCAAAAAAATTGCGAATGGAGGTATTTATTCTGTCAAACATAAAAATAAAACGATTAATTGGGGGTAGTGGATATTGTATAATACACCGATAGCCAATGATTAGTCAAATATAGGCATAAGTAGTTGTAATTTACAAATATAAAATTCCATTAAGTGTCAATTCATTCTACTCCGACCGTCAGCCGCCAACCGAAAATGGACAACTGAAAATGGACAACCGTCAACCGATACCTCACATTTTAAATACGGAAACTGTATTTTTGCTTCATCGTTTATTACGAATAAAAATAGTCAATTTGGAAAGTTATGCCGATTATGCAAAAGAAGTCTTCTCTATAGAAGCGAAAGCAATTCAGCAATTAAGTACTCATTTAGATGAACATTTTGATGCTGCTATTCACCTAATCTTAGCTGCCAAAGGTAAATTAATTATCACAGGAATAGGTAAATCGGGGCTAATTGGCAGGAAAATGGCAGCGACCTTTGCTAGTACGGGTACCCCCAGTTTTTTTTTACATCCAACCGAAGCTTTTCATGGAGACTTAGGAATGGTCTCTAAAAATGATGTGTTACTAGCCATCTCTAAATCGGGAGAAACTTCGGAAATATTACAACTCATCCCATTTTTCAAAAAACAAAAATTACCTATCGTCGCAATTAGTGCGGAGCAAAATTCTACTTTGGTAAAAAATGCTCAATTTTTTTTAAATGTCTCGGTAAGTCAAGAAGCCTGTCCACTAGATTTAGCGCCAACCGCCTCTTCGACTGCCACCTTGGCGATGGGAGATGCTTTGGCAATGTCTTTAATGAAAGCTCGAAATTTTCAAAGAGAAGATTTTGCTCAATTTCATCCGGGCGGAAGTTTGGGTCGAAAATTATTAACGGAAGTAAAAACCGTCATGCACCAAAAAAATCTACCTATTATTCCGCCAAGCACAGATATGATTAATATAATTAATACCATGACCAAAGGTAAATTGGGGCTAGTCATCATTCAAGAAACCCAAAAAACAATCGGCATAATCACAGATGGTGATTTGAGGCGAGTGATGAAAAAAAAGCAAGCCCAGTTTTTTCAACTGAAGGCAAATGATTTTATGACTAAAAATCCAATGCAAATTCCATCCAATTGTAAAATAAAAGAAGCAGAAGCACTAATGATTGATAAAAAAATCACTTCTCTTTTAGTAATGGAGCAGGAGCGCCTAGTTGGGGTCGTACAAATTTATCAAGTAGCTTAAACCGTTAGTAAAGCCTTTAGTAAGTGAGAGGTCAGATTTAAGACCGATAAATCTGTCAGAAGTCAGACGT
>CAYMSC010000131.1:5815-13238 GCA_964392805.1 uncultured Saprospiraceae bacterium | reverse complement strand
AAGTTATCCGTGTCCCTTTAATAATCTGTGGTAAAAATTAATACCATAGGAAATCTAGTCATCATCAAGTCAATTCGCCACATCTCTTTGTTTTTTGAATTCCTTTCCTTGAAATTTGCGCTGTATTTAGTCACCTTAAAAATCTATCATAATGAAAAAGTATTTTTTAATAATGGGTCTACTATTCATCCCTTTCTTTTTAGTAGCCCAATCTACTGACCAAAGAATTTATAGGGAAGTGGCTAGTTTCGGTTTAGGTACTTCGGAATTTAGAGATTTGGCGACTTCTCCACTTACTTATACTGGTCCTGCTATTGTGATTGGACGTGGGAAATGGAAAATAGAGGAGAAAAAAGAAACCTATTTTGGAACGGAAGTTAAGTTGGGGGTAAATACCATTTTTGTAGGAGGTCAAAGTAGTACTAGCTTTTTTGTTGGACCTTCGATTAATTATACTCGCTTATATTCCTTACGGCGTTTTGCCAAAAACGGCTGGGATTATAAGGTTGGCGGAAAAGTAGACGGCTTGATGTTTTTTCGTTTTAATTCAGATTTTAGAAATAATTCAGTAGGATTCGAGGCATTTCCAACATTATTTGGTTCTTTTAAAATATCCAAAAATTTTGAACGCCATCCTTTCTTTCGGAAAAAAAGAGCAGCTCGCAAACAAACTTTTTCTTTTACCTTAGATGCGGGAATATGGAATAATACCTTCAGAAATAATTTTGCTTATACCAATCATACGCCTTTTTTTAATGATCAAAATGTTTTTAGAGATTATCAGTTTCAATGGTTTAATGGACTTCGAATTAGGACGGCTTTAGATTATATTATTTATTCCAATAAAAACAGCAATGCGTTTAAAGTGTCTTACAAATGGGAAGGCTTACATTCTGGAAGAACAGAAGACCGATTTGCCATCGTTTCAGGTTTTCTTCAATTTTCTGTATTACATCGATTGAATTGAGGTCTAATGTACTGTACCGACGAATTCATTCGTCGCTGTCTACATAAAGCGACGAATGAATTCGTCGGTACATTGCTACCTAATTGTCTACATTTTACAGCTAACCAATAACCATTGAAAATCATACCCAAATATCGAAGCATTTAACTCTTAAATCTAATACAATGTCTTATACAAAATATAGCTTATTCCTTTTATCTTTTTTGACTTTTTCTTGTGCTGACCTCATCATTGGGGAAGACTTAGAATCAACCGATGCTAGAGCAAATTTTGAGTATCTCTGGAATGAATGTAATGAAAAATATACCTTTTTTGAATTAAAAGAAATTGATTGGCAGGAAGTTTTTGACAGATATAGTACCTTGATAAACGATGGCATGACTGAAGAAGCGCTTTTTCGAACGCTAGGGGATATGTTGAATGAATTAGAAGATGGGCATGTTAATTTAGTATCTGATTTTAATGTTTCTTTTTTTCCTTTTGATTTAGAAAGACCAGATAATTTTGATTTTAGAATTATTGAAGACCATTATTTACCCCGTGATTATTTTATTTCAGGCCCTTTTCGACATGATTTTATTGCGGACGGAGAAGTTGGCTACATCCGATTTCCTGCTTTTACGGGAACTGTTGCCGAAGATAACTTAGGTTTTGTTTTAGAAAGATACCAAAATACAAAAGGTTTAATTTTTGATTTGAGAGAGAATGGCGGTGGTGCTGCATCAGATGCTTTTAGATTATTGGGTAGATTCGTGGAAAGCGAACAAGTGGTCTTTCGGTCAAGGATAAAATCAGGTGTTGGTCCAAATGATTTTTCGCCTTTAGAAGATGCGGTTGTTAGTCCGATAGGCACCACTAGATTTACTGGGAAAGTGATGGTTTTGGTAGATCGAGGAACATTCAGTGCAGGTTCATTTTTTGCCTTGGCGACTAAAACTATTCCTAATATGACACTAGTTGGAGATATAACAGGTGGTGGTTTAGGTGCGCCGAACGGTGGTCAATTGCCCAATGGATGGACTTATCGATTTTCCATTACACAGACTTTAGACTTGGATGGGAATAATTTTGAAAATGGAGTTCCTGTAGATATCGAAGCTTTTTTAAATTTGGAAGATAGAACGAAGGATGAAGTGATAGAAAGAGCTTTGGAGGAGTTGTTATAATTTGAATTAAATAGCTTCCAGAACTTGGAGTTCTGGAAGCTACTAACCAATCACGCCAACTCAAACATCGCCTCAATTTCCACAGGAATTCCTCCAGGTAAAGAACCCATACCAACGGCACTTCTAACACCTACGCCTTTATCAGGGCCCCAAACTTTAGCAAATAATTCACTACAACCGTTAATAACATAAGGGTGTGGTTTAAAATCAGGTACACAACCTACCATGCCTAAAACTTTGATAACTCTTCCAATTTTATTTAAACTACCTAAATTCGCTTTTAACGTGGCTAAGATAGCTAAGCCAACTAGTTGAGCCGCTGCTTTTCCTTCTTCTTTTGTCATATCATCTCCAACTCTTCCGAATAATAAACTACCATCTGCTTGGACAGTTCCATGCCCAGAAACATAGATGAAATTACCTACTTGTAAAAAAGGTTTATAAACACCTAAAGGTTTTGGTGCGGGTGGTAATGTGAGATTTAATGCTGCAAAACGTTCTTCTGGTGTATTCATAATAAATTTAACTTTTGGTCAAGAAAATATTAACGAAAATAGCTAATTGAAAGGAAGAGAAAAGGATTTCATAAGCTTAATTTTGTGAAGAACTTAAAAAACTTCAGTATTGTTAACTAACTTGAGGTTGATACTTTATTTTTTACTCGAAATTCTTAATTTAATACATAATGGCATTTTCACAAGACTACCTCGAATTTGTACTAGAACAATTGGAAAACTTTGGAGAGATTACCTATAAAAAAATGTTTGGTGGGGTTGGATTTTATAAGGAAGGTATTATGTTTGGTGGAATTATGGGAGGTACTTTACATTTAAAGGTGAGTGAGGTAACTCGACCTCAATTTGAAGCTATGGGCATGGGGTCGTTTTTTGATGACAAGAAGAATAAAACAAAACCTAAATATTATGAAGTACCAATCGAGATTGTAGAAGATAGAGATGAATTAGCAAAGTGGGCAACTACAGCCTATGAAATTGCGAAAAAATTAAAAAAATAAATGACAGGAAATAAAAACGAAAAAGTAGGAGGACACATAAAAAAAAAGAAAGGAGAAGAAAAGGTTTCTTTCAAAGACCAATTCGCAGCATTAAAAAACTTACCGCCTTTTTTTAAATTAATTTGGGAGACGCATAGAGGCATGGCTTTTACGAATGTCTTTTTACGACTCATAAAGTCAGCCATTCCCTTAGCTATTTTATGGGTAGGAAAAGAAATTATTGATGAAGTATTGCGCTTGATTGATGCGACTGATAAAGAGATGTCTTATTTATGGCTATTAGTAGGAATAGAATTAGGATTAGCAGTTTTATCTGAATTATTAAACCGAGCGATTTCTTTGTTTGATGGCTTATTGGGTGATTTGTTTTCCAATGCGACTTCTGTAAAATTGATTAAGCATGCGGCTTCTCTGGACTTATACCAATTTGAAGATGCGGAGTTTTATGATAAACTGGAACGAGCTAGAAGACAAACGACTAGCCGTACAATTTTGATGTCTCAAGCCCTCTCCCAAATACAAGACATGATTACCATCATCTTCTTAGCAGGTGGATTGATTGCTTTTAATCCTTGGTTAATTTTATTATTAATTGTGGCGGTTATCCCTTCCTTTTTGGGCGAAACCCACTTTAATCGCCGTAGTTATTCTTTGACTAGAAGTTGGACGCCACAGCGTAGAGAATTAGATTATTTACGATTTATCGGTGCAAGTGACCAAACGGCTAAAGAGGTAAAAATATTTGGTTTAGAAAATTTCTTAGCAGAGCGTTTTGAATACATTGCGGATAAATATTATAAAGAAAATCGAAAGATAGCGGTCAATAGAGCAATGGTTGGTAGCTTGCTTTCTTTTCTAGGAACGATGGCTTATTATGGCGCTTATGTATTTATTATTTTGCAAACAGTTAGTGCGGCAATTACAGTAGGGACATTGACTTTTTTGGCGGGTTCTTTCCAACGGATGCGGAATATGTTACAGGGGATTATGAATCGTTTTTCTATGATTACAGAAAGTGCTTTATACTTGGATGATTTATTTGGTTTCTTTAAAATCCAACCAACGATTAATTTGAATGGAGCGGCTCGAAAAGTGCCACAGCCTATTCAGAAAGGCTTCACTTTTGAAAATGTAGGCTTTAAATATCCCAATAGCGAAATGTGGGCAATACGGCATTTGAGTTTCAACATTCCAATAGGTCAAAAATTAGCATTGGTAGGAGAGAATGGGGCAGGGAAAACCACTTTGGTCAAATTATTAGCGAGATTATACGAACCCAATGAAGGTAGAATTTTATTAGATGGCAAAGATTTGAGAGAATATGATTTAAAAGATTTGCGTCAAGAAATTGGAATTATCTTTCAGGATTTTGTTCGTTTTCAAATGAAAGTATCAGAAAATATTGCCATTGGAAATATTCCAAAACTAGAAGAATTACCCATCATAAAAGATGCCGCACATAAAAGTTTGGCAGATACAGTGGTGGATGAATTACCAGAAAAATATCAACAGTTTTTAGGAAAACGCTTTGCCAATGGGGTAGAGCTATCAGGTGGTCAATGGCAAAAAGTAGCCCTTGCCCGTGCCTACATGAAAGATGCTCAATTATTAATTCTGGATGAACCAACTGCTGCTTTAGATGCTCGGGCAGAACACGAAGTTTTTCAAAGGTTTTCAGAATTAATAGAGGGAAAAATGGCAGTGTTGATTTCTCATCGCTTCTCTACGGTCCGAATGGCAGACCGTATTCTATTTTTAGAAAATGGACAAATGAAGGAATTGGGAAGCCATGAAGAATTATTAGCGCAAGATGGGAAATATGCGGAGCTGTTTAAGTTGCAGGCTGCGGGGTATCAGTAATTTAAAACTGGTAGCATAAACTTTAATTTGTTCGGGATACAGGTCTTTAGACCTGTTACAATTAGATAAAACATTAATTGCTAGCCTAAAGGCCAGCGTCCCAAACAAGCTGAAGCTTGTGCTACGAGTATCTATTGATAGATGCTATTCAAATTCAGCACAATCTAACCTTATTTCATGCTTTTTTAAGTCCTTATCTAATAGCGTACAAAAATGTTGAGTAGATTTATCGCCTTGATAATGTTGGCAACCAAAACAGGTTCTTTGAACTTGAATAATACCTTTTTGATTCAATTGATAAATGAGTTTAGCAATAGTATCGAAACAATTTTTTAGTTCTGCTTCACTAATCGTTTGTACTTCCGTAGAAATAGGTACCGTATAATCTAATAATTCTTGTGTTAATTTTTCTCCCTTTTCGGATAACAACATATTATATCGTCGATTATCCGTAGGGGAATGGTCTTTGGCTAAATAGCCCTTTTTTAATAAAACTTTTACTGCATCACTAATAGTTGGTTTGGTTACATTAAATTCTTTAGCCAAGTAACTGACATTACAAAGTGCAGAAGAATGACTCGCTACAAAAAGGAGTATTTGAATCTGAATAGGACTAATCCCATGTATTTTTGCTTTTTGCCAAAGCAAGGTTTTGAACACATCTCCAAGGCGTTCTAAACCAGCAATGACTTTTAAATGAAATTCATCCATTTTATTTATCCTGATTATTGTTGAGAGAAGACGAAAAAAATAACTCGACACGTCGACCTCTTTTTTCTCCTAAATGAATGACTGAGACATTTGACTCGCCAATTAATTGGATAATGTCTTGTTCTGCGCTTATACAGACGGGACATCCTGCGTGATAAAAATAAAGAATTTTAGTGATAAAAAATAATTACAGAACAAATATAGGTAGGATTCCTAACTAAATAAATAACTACCTATTATTTAAAATAATTTTATTTGAATTTTTAATTAAAATGTCTACTAATTTACATTTTTCAGATTCATTTAAAATTAATAAATTAGAATTAAATTATATTAATTTTTATGCAGCATTTAATTAATTGATTATAAGTGATTAATTAAATCTATAATAAAAAGCTTAAAAAAAAGAAAACATATTACAAATAATAATATTTTCTTTTCTATAAAAAAAAATCGAACTTATACATCATTTGACTTTTGGAAAATAATTTCTTTCCATTATTACCCTCCAATTATCTTTTTGTTATTAATAACGCTTCTAGATATGAGGAATACGACCATCCTATTACTATTATTTTTGGGGCTAACGGCTTGTAAAAAAGAGCAAACAGCAGTAACCCCAACGTTAGAAACTCCTAACACAACGACCTTTACATTGACGTTTGAAAATGTCATGCGGAATAATGCTTTTTTTCAAACAGGCCCAACAGAACCTATTGTTTCAGGAGAAAGTAAATCTTATAGCTTTGTCGCAGGGATTGGTATGCGTTTGTCCTTTGCTGCTATGTTGGTAGAATCAAACGACCTTTTTTATGGATTTGATGCAGAAGGATTAGCGCTGTACGATGAAGAAGGTCAAGCAATTACAGGAGATGTGACTCATGCTGTTCGATTGTGGGATGCAGGAACAGAAGTGAATGAAACGATAGGGGAGGGGATTAATCAAGCACCTCGACAGACGGTTGCTAATTCAGGAGAGGGAGAAGACGGCATTATACAACTGGTAGACTCCTTGAGAGATGACTTATTTTATCCAGTTATTGACTCTCTTGTACAATTTTCTTTAACGCATAATGGCGATAACGAATTTACGCTGACGATTGAAAATATATCCCAAAGCGAATATATGGAGAGTGCTTTATCTGCTGGTGTTTTTGCTATTCATCAGAAAGAAGAATACTTGTTTAAGGCAAATGAAGCAGCTTCGACCAACTTGGAGGCATTAGTAGAAGATGGAGATAATACTTTGTTGTGGCATCAATTAGGAGGAGAAACTGGTTTTTCTTCTATTATTGGAACAGGTGTTTATATGACCCACCAAGTTAGTCATCCAATTTTTACAAATGGGGAAAAAGATAGAGGACAAGGCTTAGAAGTTTTGGCAGAATATGGCAATCCCGAAGCTTTATATAATAGCCTGAAAAATAGAAATGATCTCACGGATATAGGAATTTTTCAAGACCCCGTAGGTAATAATGTGTTGAACCTTGGTGGTAAGTTAGTGCCAGGTGACCGCTACGTTTTTTCTTTTGAAGCTAAATTGGGGGACTACCTTAGTCTTGCTAATATGTTGGTAGAAACCAACGATTTATTTTTTGCATTTGCACAAACTGGTCTGGAATTATTTCCTGGTGGCGAGCCTATCAACGGAGATATAACTAGCGAAATTACTTTATGGGATGCAGGAACAGAAGCCAATGAATT
>CAYMSC010000131.1:0-5715 GCA_964392805.1 uncultured Saprospiraceae bacterium | reverse complement strand
TCCCAAACTATGTTCGTTGTGTTTTAAACCAAAAGTAGTAATCAAAATTAAAAAAAGTTGTTTTCTAGTTTTGGTCGTCTCTTCAAAAATGTCCATTTTATCTTTTAATTTTTGGGCATAGTCTTTTGAGACGGTGAACACCTTATTGTAAAATTTAATCTCAAATAGATTAATAACGTGGTCGTTTCGGTCAATCAATAAATCTATTTGTGTGCCTTTTTCGGTTTTAGTTCCTTTTTTGTAGAAAGAAGAGGAGATAGAATAAACACCACCAATGCTTAATGCTTTTTTGATTTGTGAGAGGTGTTTGAAGCAAATATTTTCAAAAGCATATCCCGTCCAAATTTTTGCTTTGGGTAATCCCGCTAAGTGATTCCAAGTATTTTCTCCATCATAGCTTAAGTTTTCAATAAATTGCAAAAAGAATAAGGAGTATTCATCCGTCAAACGATATAGCTTTCCTTTCTTTTTTTTGCCAAAAGGATGATAAACAGAGATAAAACCCGACTGAATTAATTCTTCTAATATTTTGGTAAGCGTTCCTCCTTCTGATAGTTTTGCTGATTGCACGATTTTTTCTCTGGTTAATCCACTATGACTACCACCCAATGCTCGGACAATCGCCACATGATTTTCATAGTTATCAAAAAGAGCAGCATAGAGGTTATAGAATTCTGTTTTTAAAAGCCCTAAATCTGAAAAACAAATCGAATCTATATTTTGAACGGCACTTCGATTGGCTTGTATTTCTTTTAAATAATGTGGAATTCCTCCCATCACCATATATAACTGTGCAAGCTGATAATTTTTAAAATTAATGTTTCTGCTGTTTAAATAAGCCTTCGTTTCTTTTAAGGTGAAAGGTTTGAGTTGTAATCTTTTAGTGATACGATTATGCAATCCACCACGATGATTCACTACTTTCTGAATCATCCAAGAAGCTGCCGAACCACAGATAACGACTACAATGTTTTTATTCTCCGCCCAACTATTCCAAAAAAAGCCTAAAGCTCTTAGAAAACCCGATTTATGCGTAGCCAGCCAGGAGAGTTCATCTAAAAAAACAACTTTCTTTTCTGTATAATCTAATTTTTCTAAATACTTAATCAATAGCATAAACGCCTTTAGCCAACTTTTAGGCGTGGCTACGGGCAAACTAGATTGAGACCATTGCTCAATTTTAAAAGTAAAATTTTCTAATTGTTCAGCAAGCGGTGCATTCTGTAAACCCGTTACCTCAAAAACAAGCTGCTGCTTATAAGTCTTTTTAATTAAAAAGGTTTTGCCGACTCTTCTTCTGCCAATAACTGCTACCATTTCTGGTTCGGGAGAAGCTAGTGCATCTAATAATATTTGCCGTTCTTTTTTTCTGCCAATGAGTAGTCTATCAATCATAATTATTTATTGTCAGCGAAATCTAGGTTGAAATGTATACATTTCGCTGGTTATAAATAGTTATTAGTAGCGAAATGAGTTGCAAAATACATGGATTTCGCTGGTAATAAAAGTATAGTGTAGAAAAAAATAATTACTTTCGCCCGAGTTGAGAGAAATATAAGGGGGAGATTATAAATTCTGCCTAGTAGATATGATTTTAATAGACCTATTGTGTTAGCGAGGAGATTACAAAGTCTCATTAGACATATTAAAAAGTATCAATAATGTTTATATAATCTCCAATGAAGGGAAAACCTTCACTATCACTCCCAACTATAACCAAGATTGTTATCCAAAAAAATCTTCTTAACATTGATTGACTTATTGCCAGCGAAATGTAGGATAGAATACATAGATTCCGCTGGTAATAAAAATATTTGGTAGGAAAGGAGGTTTGCTAAAACCCCTCATCAAACTCCTCCAAAACTATAACCGCCGCCTCCCAACCTCCATCGCCACATCCAATTCACCCGATGTCTTAAGTTTACAAACAGTCATTTGCAGTTAAACGAGTATTTTTATGCTATTTTTTACATCTTGAACTAAATAATAACGTAAATTGTATTACGTTTGAGTTTTAGTAATATTCTAAAAATATAATTTGCTGCTAGTCAAACAAATAGATTAAGATGTATTGAATACTTTGCTATGGATGGAAAAACAATGGATTTCGAGATAAAAATTAGTGGTACTAGGGATGGTGAGCCAATCACTTCTGAACATCTAGACGTGGATGAATGGATAGCTTTTATGGAACATGCAAAAAATGTGCTTTATCCAGATAAAAAAAATCGCCCTAAAATCACTGCTAGGGTAGAAGCGGGAAGTGTTCGATTTATTTTTTCTACTAATCCTGCTTTAGTCATTCAAGCTCATGCACTTTTGGGGGCTGTTAATACGTCGAAACAGTTATCAACTTTAAATAATAAACAACAGGAATCTGTAAGGTATTTTCAAAAATTTGCAGAGCGAAACCAAGTAACCATCAATCTTGGTGAACAAAAAGAATTAGCCAAAGGATTGGAAATTAATAAGCAAATAGAGTGGGAAGAATCTAATCCAGTTTGGGTGAAATCAGAATTGTATGTTGATGGAAAAGTTACGAATATAGGTGGTAAATCAAAACCTAATGTTCATTTAGATACTAAAGAGTATGGAGGTTTAGTAATTTCAACTTCAGAGAAATATTTAGCCGCAGATAAGAAGAATAGATTATATAAGCAGCAACGGGTAAGAATCGAGGTATTACAAAATCCAGAAGATTTTATCTACGATTTCAAGTCTGCTAAATTGATTGAATTTATTGATTATGATGAAGTATCAGGAGAGAGCGTAGACGACTATTTATCTAAACTTATTAAAGCGTCTGCAAAGGATTGGGAGGATGTAGAAAATTCTGAAACATGGTTAAAAGAAATTAGAGGTTATGAATGATATTAAAAAAGTGTTTTTGGATACCAGTTTCTTTATTCGCCTATTGAATCCAAAAGAAGCAGACCATCAAAATGCGCTCACTTATTTTAGACGATTTACTAATGATAAGATAGAACTTTGCCTTTCAGCTATTGTGGTGGCTGAATTTGGTATTAAAGGAAATATTGCTCATTTTCCCTATCCATATTTGCAGCTTGTTCCTTTTAATTTTGATCACGCTAAACTAACAACTACTTTCGCCAGAATTGCCTATGAAGCTAGGAGGAAAGGAGCATTGGAAGTAGGTAAAAGAGTAGTTATACCAAACGATACTAAGTTGATGGCACAAGCTGAAAAAGAAGGAGCCGATTTATTTATAGGGAGAGATGATAATTTTGATTCGGTTCATAATTTTCTAAAAGAAAATAAGCTTGTTTCTTATAATTACTTAGATTTACGGACCCCTCCGAATGAATTTTATGGGGAATTAGATTTAAAAATTCCAGAAGAATAAGGAACGCAGATTGATTAATTTGCTCTAACTTACCGCCCTTCATCAAACTCCTCCAATACCATCACCGCCTCCTCCCAACTCTCCATCGCCACATCCAATTCGGTCTTTTTAGCCTGATATTCCCCCATCACTTTCTGCTCCTCCGCACTACCATAAAATCCAACTTCCGCCATTTTTTGCTCTAATTTTTCAATCTTTTCCTCTAACTGACTAATCTTATTTTCTGCATTTTGGGCTTTTCTTTGAAGGCTTTTACGTTGTTTTTTTTCTTCAAAGGTTAATTCACGCTTTTCTGTCGAGGCAACTGCCACTTTTTTAACAGGCGCAGTTTTATGTTTGCTTTTTTCTAATTCAACCTGCCGCATGTTCTCCATTTCTCGTTTTTCCAAAAAGACATTGACATCCCCAATATGGTCATAGAGTTGTTTGTCTCTAAACTCGATGGTTCGACTCGTCAGGTCGCCTAGAAATTCTCTATCATGCGAAACGACAATCATTGTTCCATCATAATTCATTAAGGCTTGTTTTAGAACGTCCTTAGAAATCATGTCCAAGTGATTGGTCGGCTCATCCAGTACCAATAGATTAAAGGGTTTTAAAAGCAAACAGGCTAAAGCTAATCTTGCTCTTTCTCCTCCTGAAAGAACCGATACTTTTTTATCTACGTCTTCTCCACTAAACATAAATGCCCCTAGAATATTCCTTAATTTGGTACGCATTTCTGGAGGAGAAGCATTTTCCATGGTTTCTAACAGCGTCAGATTCGGATACAAAGTATCTGATTGGTCTTGAGCATAATAGCCTACTTTGACGTTATGGCCCAACTTAATTTCCCCATTTGTATGAGGTAATTTATTGACCAATATTTTAGCCAAAGTAGTTTTTCCTTGCCCGTTTTGTCCAACAAATGCTACTCTATCGCCTCTGTCCAATTTTATATCTATGCCCTCTAAAACCTTTAATGCTCCGTAATTCTTAACCACATTTTGGCCATCCACTACAATATCTCCAGAACGAGGCGCAGGCGGAAAACGCAAATTCATCGCACCTGCATCTTCACTATCAATCTCCACTCGCTCCATTTTATCCAATGCTTTTTGCATGGATTGTGCCATTTTTGTTTTATTGGCTTTTGCCATAAACCGAGCGATGGTTCTTTCTTTTTCCGCAATGACTTTTTGTTGATTTTGGAAGGTAGCTTTTTGCTTTTCTCTACGTTCTGTGCGGAGTTGAACGAATTTACTATACGCCGCTTTGTACTCAAATAAATTGCCCAATTCTACTTCGATGGTTCTTTTAGTAACGGAATCTAGAAATTGTTTATCGTGCGAAATCGTAATGACGGCACTCGGGTAAGTTTTTAAAAATTGTTCCAACCAAATAATCGACTCAATATCTAAGTGGTTGGTCGGCTCATCCAGTAATAAATAATCTGGTTTTTGTAGTAATAATTTTGCCAACTCAATCCGCATTTGCCAACCACCACTAAATTCATCCGTCAATCGAGCTAAATCTTTATGCTTGAATCCTAGACCCTTTAATATTCGTTCTGCATCGGCGACCATGGTTGCTCCACCTAAAAAACTAAAACGGTCGTTCAGCTCGGAAAAATCTTCTATTAGTTTGGCGTAAGCAGCACTTTCATAGTCGGTGCGCTCTGCCATTTCATTATTAATTTCGGCTATTCTTTTCTCAATAGATACTGCTTCATTAAAGGCGGTTAAGGTTTCTTGTAAAACCGTTTTCCCTTTCGGTAAAAACATTTCTTGGTGCAAAAATCCTAAAGTCTTTTCATTAGGCATGGTGATATTACCCCCATGCGGCGAAATTTCTCCTGCAATAATTTTTAATAAAGTTGATTTTCCTGCACCGTTTCTACCAACCAAGCCCACCTTATCAGCATCGTGTATGACAAAATTGACACTATTCAATAAGATTCTATCTCCATATTGCACAAATATATTCGAGGCGCTAATCATAAATTTTAGTCATTGGTCATTAGTCATTGATTGGAATACCGTCTATAACTAATGGTTATTCATTAATGAACCGCAAAATTACGGTTCATTTGGAAGAGTTGCGTGGTTCTTGAGCTGTAATTTGTTGATTGAATTTATCCGTGGAATAAATAAGGCGACTGCAAATATACAGTCGCCTTATTTATAATTCCATCTTCCAATATTTTCTATTGAAAATAAGAAGTGTGTGAAGTTTTTCTTTTGACGCTGAAAACGCTGACTATTATGACTTTTTTATGTTTTTTTAAGTACATTAAAGAAGAAAAACATAAAAATTCATTTCTCTACCGTACACTTTTTGAAAACGCCGCCTAAGGTAGCTAAAACAAGGGG
>CAYMSC010000130.1:2803-13250 GCA_964392805.1 uncultured Saprospiraceae bacterium | reverse complement strand
CTACAAGATAAAATTTGCCGCTTGTAGCCAATTGATGGAATTTTAAACATGCTCTAAACTAACTGCGTTTTACTTCAGAATAAAGGTAATTTATAAAATCAGTTTGTTTTTATTGTTATCTTCCTACTTTTTATACATATCATTCTAATTAAGATTGAAGGAAGCCTAAAATTGCCTTAAACGAATTCAAAAGCGGAATTCACCTATTGAACTTGCTCTTTTATATCAATGCCATCGTCAATTATTTAATTTTTCAAAAGCTAGACTATTCTGTGGTCTAGTATCGCTTATAAAATTCTTCTAAAAAACCAGTTACTTGGTCAAATAGTGGTCTGGTCATTTCTGTAAATAAAAATTGAGAGGAAGGGTCTTTGACTTCTCTATTATATTTTAAACAGGCTTCATCTTCTTCTGCTAAAGCTTCCGGCTGTCCATTATAAGTTCCCCAATTTGATAGATGCAAATAAGCACCTTCAAATTTTTCATTAGTAATAATGGCGCTATTAAAAGTATCAATAATCTTTATATCCAAAATACCATTTGAGTTTATTTCTTTTGAGAAACAGTGTACTTCTGCTTCTGCGTTTAAATAAGCAACAACAGTACTATCTCCTACTTGCACTTCTTGGGTAATAACACTATCCCGTTGTCTGTTAAATACCGTTTCTTTAACATAAGAATTGCCTATAGAAAACTCATTAAACCTAATTTCTACCACATGATTTTTTGGAATATTATCAAATTGTTTATTAGAAGGTAAGACAAATTGGATAAATTTATTCCAATTATACTTGTTAACATATTCGTATAATTGATTCTCAAAAAAATCAGCACTCAACTTATAGGAAAGGTGTTCCATAGGAATAGGATAAAGACCAACAATAATAGTAGCAATTTCTTCTGCTTTTTGTAATTGAGCTTTCGTGTCTTTATAATTTCTTCGCTTACTCAGGATATAAGAGAAATGTGTATGTGCTTCTATAGCCTCGTTACGACTTTCGCTTTCAAGTAGGTCTTGTCCTAAAACATATCTAGCTTCTATTATTTTTTCCTCCGTCTCCCGTATTTCTTGGCTATAACTTTTAGCATCTGGTAGTAAAGAAGCGGCTACTGGAATTAATTGAATTTTTTTATAGACTTTATCCAATCGTTCATATTGTTCTTGAACTTTTTCCCATTTTAATGGATTTTTACTATTAATAAAACTATTCAACTTTTGCTCACTTTCCGTTACCAATAATGGATAAGTAAACGTCAATACTCCTTGTGCTTTTTCATCTCCAGATTTTTTCTGGAGACGGTCTAATGATTTAGTAACAGCATCATAATTATTGCCTTTTTTCATTGCTTTTTCTCCAGTAGCACAGGCAATAAATAAGCAAAGTGATAATAAGTAGACTAGATTCTTTTTCATCATTAATTTTTTAAGGTTTTATATTTATAAATAACACCACCTTTCATTACAAAATTCACGGTTTCTAAAACCCGAATATTGTCTAGTGGATTGCTTGATACACCAATAATATCGGCTCGCTTTCCTTCCGCTAGCAAACCTCGGTCAGTTACACCCAACAGGTCACTAGCGTTAAGAGTTGCTGCTTGAATTGCATTTAAAGGACTCATTCCTGCTTCGACCATTACTCTAAATTCTTTGGCGTTTTCACCATGTGTCATCACACCCGCATCTGTACCAAAAACGATAGGCACTCCACCTGCCACTGCGTCCTCCAAACTTTTGGTAGACACAGAAATCACATATTCTGCTTTTTTACGAAGAATCGGATGCAATCTCGCAAGGTTAACCGTTTCGTTAAGGAAGTTAGTTGGCGTGAGGTAAGTACCTCGTTTTGCCATTTCGGCAATAATTTCTTCCGTTAAAACAGAACCATGTTCGATAGAAGAAACACCAGCTTTAACTGCTGCCAAGATGCCGTCCGCCCCATGTGCATGGGCTGCCACTTTAAGACCATGCCGATGTGCTTCTTCCACAATTGCTTCCATTTCTTCATAAGAAAATTGTTGTGCCCCAACAGGGCCTTCAAAAGATAAAACACCAGCTGTCGCACAAATCTTTATCACTTTAGCCCCATGTTTGATTTGATACCGAGCTGCTTTGATTGCTTCTGTTCGACCGTCCGCAATACCTTTTCGATAATCTTGCTCCAAAATACCGTGTGTCATGCCTGTTACATCCGCATGACCACCTGTGATACTTAAAGTATGTCCTGCCGAAAAGATTTCGGGCCCATCTACAAATCCTTTTTTGATAGCCTTGTCAAGTGCTATATCTGCAAAATCATCTGAGCCTAAATTTCGAATAGACGTAAAGCCTGCTAATAAAGTGCGCTTAGCATTATAAGCCCCACGTAAGGCATAGTCTGCCTCACTTTCTTTGGTCACGGCGCTTCCCATCATCTCCAAGTCGAAAGTAATATGGGTATGCATGTCGATTAAGCCCGGTAAAAGCGTCTGATTGGGCAATTCAATAACTGTAGCTTCTGTCGGCAATTCTGCTGGATTTATTGCTTTAATTACCTCCTTTTCAATAACAAAAATAGCAGGTTGGATTAATTGACCAGATTGAATATCTAAGTATTGTTTGGCTTTGATGATTTGTGTTTGGGCATTGGTGGGTAGAAGGGCTAGAAAATATAAGGCTAGACTTAGCCAAAAGAGTTGTTGATTTTTCATGATATATTTGTTTGAGGCGAAGATAGAGAAAAAAGGCTAGTTATTAACTAAGATAGATTAAAAGAGGATTTATAAAAGGATTGAAATGGGGTCGAAGCTACCCATACGGGCAGGCTGCTCCTTTGAGGCGTATTTTGCATCATTTTTCTACAGACAGGGTCAGAGCGATGCTCTTTTAACAAATTGGACAAAATTTTGGTATTTTATAAGGAGCATAGCTCCGTCACTGTCTGTAAAAACGTAATTTTATCCAGTTTCATTTAAAGGAGCAGCCTACCCGTATGGGTAGCTTCGACACTCCAAATCTATTTTGTGCTATTTGTTAGCAACGGATTCGCTTGCCCGAGCAGTCTGGCAGCTTTTTTATCAATTATTTAATTCCTCCGATAAAATATTTTTCTGCGGGCATTTGAACTTGTGGTAAGGTTGTTTGATTCAGGACCATTTCTTCTGAAATAATTTCATTTTTAAATAATAAAAAAGCGACCAAACTATACACTTCATTTGGCGTCAAGGAACCCGGTAAATTTTGAGGCATGGCCCGATAGGTGTAATCAAAAATAGTAGAAGCGTAAGGCCAATAATTTCCAATGTTTTTTTGTCTAGCTAATTCAACAGATTCCGCAAAACGAAAATTAGAATTAGCTGCTTTTCCGACTAATACATCTTGTGGTCCTTCTTTACCTGTCGCCCCATGACAAACAGCACATTTCATCTTATAAATTTGGGCACCCTCGGCTACGGTACCTTCTCCTTCGGGTAATCCTTGACCATCTGGCCGAACATCTATATCTAATGCTTTGATTTCCGCTGCGGTTGGCGTTCTGCCAAAGCCAAAGCGTTCTGGTTTTTGGGAAGTATCTCCTTTTTTAGTGATAGGATTTTGTTGGAAAGAACCAAGAAAAAGAATAGTTGATAGTAGTAGAAAGGAAAGAAAGCTATATTTTGAATTTTTCATTTTATTTATTTGGTTCTCTGACAAATTCTTTCGAGATACCTCAGAGGGATTTGCCAGCGAACGATTTATTTTTTAAAGGCTTACAGAAAAAGATGTTATCATAATCATCCAACCAAATATTAATACCTTCTCAATTTCACAAATTTATCATTCATCATTTGGAGATGATATTAATTGATTATACGCGCATTGTTGATTTGTATTTTAATTTTAATTCATCTCTAACTCATATCAAACATAACTTGCCCATTCCCTTCAACTCTCCATGCCCTAATTTGATTGTTATGATAAAAAGTACCAGGTCCATGAACTTTAAAAAATTCTTTTGGGCTCAATTGTACGCCTCCTTTTTCATCGGTTGCTCGACTTAATAAAGTAGTCGTTTGACCATCCCAATTCCAAAGAAAACGGAAACGAGTTTGGCATTTGGACAATACGGGCTGCTGCAATTCCGCTAGTTGCCAATTTTTACCGCCATCCGTACTAATTTCTACTTTAGCGACTTTTCCAGCACCACTCCAAGCATAGCCTCTAACTTCCCACCAACCTTTTTCTGGCAAGACATAGGGAAAACTAGGGAAAGTAATAATAGATTTTGCGCCCATCTGTAAGGTAAACATACGAGCTTTACCATCTCGAAGCACATCTGTATATTTTGACGTTTCTTCTCTGGTCATAAAAGGTTTATCACTCACTTCAATCCGTCGCAACCATTTCACATTCGCACTACCTTCATAGCCTGGCAATAATAAACGAGCGGGATAGCCTTGTTCAGGTCGAATAGCTTCTCCATTTTGCCCGTAAGCAATTACACTATCTTCTAATGCCTTTTCAATCGGAATACTACGAGTCAAAACGGCTGCATCTCCTCCTTCTGCCAATAACCATTTTGCACCTGGTTTCACGCCTGCTTCTTTTAATAGCATTGCAAGAGAAACCCCTGTCCATTCACTAGTACTGATTAAACCGTCCATTTCTTGCGCACTAACTTTTTCGGTTGTCGCCTTGCTCGGCAATGATAAATAGCCATTCCCAGAACATTCGATAAAACAAATTCTTGACACTGCTGGAAATCGTTTTAAATCGGCTAAAGTTAACAACAAGGGGCGCTCTACCATTCCGTGAATCAATAATTCATACTTGTTGGGGTCGATGTCTGGAATGCCTCCATGATGCCGTTCAAAATGCAAATCGGCAGGGGTTAAAATACCATTTAAATCCTGCAATGGAGTGGTGGAATATCCCGAATGATAGGGCACCATTATTTTCCGACGAGGTGTTTCAAAAGGAGAGCGTTCGCCTAATTCTCTTGGTGGAAGTCCAAGTACTTTAGTGGCATCTTCAGGTACTTCTATCTCCATATCTTCTTCATACTCCTCTTCGTCCACTATCACATCCTCCGCTTCTGTGGCTTCGGTATATGCTTGAGGAATAATGGCATCATAAGCCGTTTTTATTAACCCTCCACCAAGGAGTCCAGCCGTACCTACTAACCAATCTCGGCGATTAAGGGGAAAGGTTTTTTTATTGGAATTTTCTGTGGCCATTAGTTATCGTTTTGTGAGCATATTCAGCATAAATAAAACTAAAAAATGGAAATTCTAATAATTTATAATAGGATTAGGTCTTTTGTTGGACATAAGTGATGGTTGAAGAAGAAATGGTAAGCTTGCATAAACCAAATCCCTGACCTCTTAACTACGAGTACAAAAAGAGCACAATGTTTGATGCTACCAATGAAGCAGCTTTGTTAAGGCTGTTTGGGTTGCATTCAATAACTAATCCCTTTTTATTATCCCCTGTTTAAATTCATTCATTTTTCAAAATATAAAAGTCAATCCATGATTTATTGTGGATTGGTTTTTCTTATTCTATAAATAGAACAAAGAAAACAACAAGTAATAAATTTAAGTCAAAATAGGGAGAAAAATTAAGCTTTGTGTTACGAATGAAAAAAGAGTTACGAAAATAAATTCATAACTCATTGATTATCATGGTGGAGCCTAGGGGAGTCGAACCCCTGACCTTTTGACTGCCAGTCAAACGCTCTAGCCAACTGAGCTAAGGCCCCAAAGACAAGACGAATGTAAAGAAAAAAACAACAAAAAAGCAAACAAGCCAACAAAATATAAAAGGTAGTGTCTCTTTAAGTTTTTTGTAGAATCTTCAACAAATCAAAAAAAACACCGTAAGCCAAAAAATATTATTTTTGGCAAAAAAACGAATTCCAAAAAAGAATAACGGAATAATTTTCAACATTATTAAAATACATAGTTAATTATGAAACCAACTTTATTAGTCTTAGCAGCAGGAATGGGGAGTCGATATGGCGGATTGAAACAATTAGATGGAGTCGGACCGAAAGAAGAGACCATTATGGAATTTTCCATTTACGATGCCATCAAAGCAGGTTTTGGAAAAGTAGTTTTTGTGATAAGAAAAAGCTTTGAGTCGGCTTTTAAGGAAAGATTTGCGACGACCTTTGAAGGAAAAATTGAAATTGCTTATGCTTTTCAAGAAATAAATTTTGATTTTCCGGGCATTGACGATATGCCAGAACGAACCAAGCCTTGGGGAACTGCCCATGCAGTATTGGCAGCGAAAGACCACATCAATGAGCCATTTGCAGTGATTAATGCAGATGATTATTACGGTGTAGAAGCCTATCAGTTAGTGGCAGATTTTTTAAGAGAGGAAGCTTCTACTAAATTATATTCCATGGTAGGCTATATTTTAGCCAATACCATCTCTGACCACGGAGAAGTCAATAGAGGGGTTTGTAATACGAATAGTGAAGGGCATTTAATTGGCATGACAGAGCGGTCAGGAGTTGGGCGAAAGAAAAATGGACATCATTATTATACAGAAGAAGGTAAGAAGCATGGCTTGAAAAAAGATACTTTGGTTTCTATGAATTTATTTGGTTTCCACCATTCTTTATTTGACGAAATTGACAGAGGATTTAAAGCGTTTGTGAAAGCTAATTATAAAAATCCAAAGTGTGAATATTATATTCCTTTAATCATTAATGAATTGATTAATAATGGAAAGATTAAAATGTCTGTACTTCCAACGAAAGCAACTTGGTATGGAGTCACTTATCAGGCAGACCGCCCAACGGTGGTAGGTGCCTTACAAAGATTAACGGATGAGGGGCTTTATGAAAGTCCTTTGTTTTAGGTAAAAATCATAAATCACCGTTCCTACATCTTACATCATAAATCCATCTAAATTTCATTAGCTCTTCAGCGTTTTTTTATTCAAAATTTAGCAGATTTCTGATGTAAGGTGTGTGATTTCTGATGTAAGATTTTCGGCAAAACTTTAATCCATATTCTAAAAGCCTCGCTATAATCCTTTTATTTGATTTTAAAACAAAATATACCCTGCGATTTAAATAAGAAGATTTAACTTTAAATGGGTAAAGAGTAACTTTCTGACAGATTTCGGCGTTATATTAAAAGCTTCTGATATACTTGCAAAAAAGACTAATCTTAGCATAAAATCTACACTAAAACATCAAAATAAAAGGATAAAAGTAGATTTACATTGGTAACTTTACATTTTCCAATGCTACACACCCTCAGATATTTAGAGAAACGGCATAAAAAACTTCTATAGACTTCTATCCTTATAGTTTTCTTGCCATTTTAGGCTGCTATACCCAGAATTTAAATTGATATTGAAACACTATTCAAAATATAAAAAACAATTTTGCCAATGGCTAAAGTATTAATCGTTGATGATGAGCAAAGTATCCGAAGAACGCTTCGGGAGATTCTTGAATTTGAGAAGTATGACGTAGACGAAGCGGGGGACGGCTTGGAATGTCTTGTCAAACTTAAAAGAGCGCAGTATGATGTGGTCGTGATGGACATCAAGATGCCTAAAATGGATGGTATGGATGCTTTAGAACGGATTCAACTACTCGCACCTGATACGCCTGTAGTTATGATTTCTGGTCATGCCAATATCGATACCGCTGTAGATGCAGTAAAAAAAGGCGCTTTTGATTTTATATCGAAGCCACCAGATTTGAATAGAATGCTGATTACTTTGCGTAATGCAATGGATAAATCCAGTTTGATTTCTGAAACGAAAGTTTTGCGTAAGAAAGTGTCTAAAAGCAAAACTCAAGAAATCATTGGCGAATCTCCTTCTATTGCCAAAGTCAAAGAAGATATAGAAAAAGTAGCACCAACCGATGCCAGAGTATTAGTGATTGGACCAAACGGTTCTGGAAAGGAATTAGTAGCTCGTTGGATTCACCAAAAAAGTCACCGTGCGCAGCATCCAATTATTGAGGTAAACTGTGCGGCGATTCCATCAGAATTGATAGAAAGTGAGTTGTTTGGTCACGAAAAAGGGTCTTTTACGGGGGCTCACAAAAATAGAGTCGGAAAATTTGAACAAGCAAACGGTGGATCTATCTTTTTGGATGAGATTGGAGACATGAGTTTAAAAGCACAAGCCAAGGTATTAAGAGCTTTGCAAGAAAGTAAAATTACCAGAGTTGGTGGGGATAAAGAAATCAAGGTAGATGTTCGGGTGTTAGCGGCAACGAATAAAGATTTACGTGCGGAGATAGCAGCAGGTCGTTTTAGAGAAGATTTATACCACCGTCTAGCGGTCATCATCATTGATGTGCCACCTCTAAATAATAGACGTGGAGATATTCCTGCCCTCGTGCAGCACTTCATTACGATTATTTGTCAAGAATATGGGATTGCGGTCAAAAAAGCATCTAAAGAAGCGATTACCGCTTTACAAAATGTAAATTGGTCTGGTAATATTCGGGAATTGCGAAACGTAGTTGAAAGATTGATTATTTTAAGTGGGGAGGAAATTACAGATAAAGATGTATTTAGCTACGTTGTACCAGCAAGCAGTAATAAAAGTAGCAAATTCAAAGAAATTTTTGAACAGTTTAATAGTGTAGACGAATTACAGAAATTTATTAAAGAAGAATATTCTAATTATAAGTCGAATTAGATTAGACGGTACACGATAAAATTGATAATCAATAATAGAAAAAGCCCATCAAAATGAATTGATGGGCTTTTTGGGTTTCAAATTTATGATGAATACTTTGCAAGTTTTACAGGTAAAAAATGATATTCCCAATGATTACAATAGGAGGATACTCAACAATCTGTTGAGTATATTTTCTATCCAGCAGATTTATTTTTCCAGCCTATTTCATCAATTTTTCATCTGATTACATTTTGTGGTTGACGAATTCATCATTTATAGTTCATCGTTCATCATTCAAAATTAAATCTCCACCGTATTCAAAATATGCTCTAAATATTGCATCAGCTCTCGTTTCTTTTTACTCGGTGCAAAGACAAAACCATCTAATAAAAAGAGTTCGTTATTTTTGGGATTATGAATCAAATAGCTAATAAATGGCCCACCCATATAATCATTATTTAATTCCCAAATACCTTTTGCTTCTACTGCATAGAGGTTATTAAAATCTACATTTTTAACAAACATAGGTAAGTCTTGGTCATTGACCAGCATGTAAGACGCTTGGACATCAGAAGATACATATTGCCTCGTTATCGTATCTCTCAATGACTTAATCCCTTCATAACTTAACTGTTCTTGTGCCGTGTACGGCAATTTGTGTAAGAGAATATTACTACTAAATTCTTTAGTAACTTTTCGTATCCACATGGTGTTTTCTTCATCCATAGCTACAAAATAATCGGTAGGAACTTTTAACTTAATCCCCATAGATTCGCTGATGTTAGCTTCCACTTTTCTACTTTGTCCACCTGCATAAACATTGGCAGCTATCAATTCCTCATCATTTTCTTTGATACGTTTTAGAATAGTCGAATAATTATTTTTGATATTAGCCAAAAGGGTTTCTTTACTTGTTCCATACATAAAGACATTTAATTGCCCCAAGGCGTATTTGTCTTTTTTCTGGATATTAGCATAGCCTTTTCCTTGTTTGGCACTCAAGACTCTTTCCGAACCGACATCTTCCTGCATCAAAGCCGCTGTTGGGGAGGATTTGTCTGTAATATCACTAAGATAAATATAGGTACGTAATTCCTTTCTAATGGGGTCTTTTTCTAGGTCTAAAGGCGTAAAATGCTTTAGGTCTAAAATTGGTTCAGGTTGAGGTAAAATCAAAAAAGCAGAAGAAAAATAGAAACGAAAAGTATCGCCCACTTCTCCTTCCCAAACATCTTTATCTGCGATAACCACTACGTGATTGGCCTTACCAAAGGCATTGGCTTTGGCAGAAAGCCGACTGCGTGCTTCCTCCGAACAACTGGTACAAATAAAGGCTGCAATAGTTAGTGCAAAAAGCCCTTTCCAGATGGTTTTGAAATTTATTTTTTGTTGTAGTTTCATAAAATTGTTTATGTTTTTAGGCGACTAGTAGGGTAATTTGTAATTAGTTGATAAAGTAGGGGATCACTAAATTAAATAAAAACAACCATACAAAGCGCCGTAAAGTATTTTGATTATCAAAGTTAGCAAGGAAAATTTAGAATTTAATAAAATCCATCCTTCCAACATAAATAAAGATGCTAAATTTATTTCTTTTGGTGGGAAATAAGTTTTAAATTAATAATTAAGCTACTGGTAGTACATGATTTATTCTGTCCTGTTCCAAAGTCTTCAGACTTCGATGGATATAATACCTCGCTAACCTAAAGGTCGCTGAACCCAACAGGCTAAACAGGCTGACCAAGAATGGGCGATTTGCTAAATTTCCAAAATTTAGTAAATCTTTTTTCCGCTGATAACCGAGGATTCAGATTTACTAAATCT
>CAYMSC010000130.1:0-2703 GCA_964392805.1 uncultured Saprospiraceae bacterium | reverse complement strand
GTCAGCCTGTAAAGAAGTTAATACCAACTATTTTTTTCGTTGATTACGTGGGTGAAAGCTCAAAATAGTTGACCGCAAATATTCCGTATCAAGATGGGTATATATTTCAGTAGTCGTAATTGACTCATGTCCTAGCATATCCTGCACAGCTTTCAAATCAGCGCCACCTTCAACCAAATGAGTAGCAAAAGAGTGACGAAAAGTGTGTGGGCTCACATTTTTTTGAATTTCAGCTGCTGCCGCCGCTTCTTTCACAATATTAAAAACCATAATGCGACTTAATTTTTTACCTCTTCGATTGAGGAATAAAAAATTAGCATGTTCTTTATGAATATTTTTTTGCAAGTTTCGGATACCTTTAACATAAAAGCCAATATGTTTAATCGCCTCTTCTCCAATTGGGACAATTCGTTCTTTATTATTTTTACCAATGACTTTTATAAAACCTACTTCTTTATAAAAATTAGATAATTTTAAGGTAATCAACTCACTCACTCGAAGTCCACAAGCATACAAGGTTTCTAGCATTGCCCGATTTCTAACGCCATGCGCATGACTCAAGTCGATAGTTGCCATCATTGCTTGAATTTCCTCATAATTCAACACTTCGGGTATTTTTCTGTGTAGACTGGGACTATCCAGAATAGTCGTCGGGTTTTCATCAATAATATCTTCAACCATTAAAAATTTATAGAATGCCTTCACACCAGAAATAATTCTAGCTTGAGAATTTGCTCCCAACCCTATTTCGTTAATCCATTTAATAAACCCTTGTAAGTGGGTAGGTTGGACTTCTTTTGCTTTTAGTTCATACTGATGAAGGACTAAATAATCGACTAGTTTTTCTACATCCCGAATATAATTCTCAATTGAATTGGTGGAAAGATTCCGCTCCAATTTCATATAGGCTTTAAAGCCCTTAATAATAGGTGTCCAAGCAGTTGTTGTCAAATTTGAAATAATTAGCAGTGGGCAAAAGGCGTAGGCCAGAAGGGTATTACGCTTTCCAAAATACCTACTGAATTAGTTGTTAACGTCAATTTTGAAATCGAAGATTCATAAGCACAGCGCACTAATGATAAATATAAGCAATTGACAATCAAGCAAATAAAACAATCCATTTGATTCATTTCAAGCAAAAGTGCAAATCAAAAGCTTGTATTCCTTTGAAAATCAATTAACTATATCCAAAACTCACGTTTGTTAATAAAATCAAAGTGTAAAAGTAAGGATAAAATGATTCTAGTGTTCGACCAAACATGATTTGACGGGTCGTGCATTTTTGCGAATAGACACTTGGAGGTCTTGAAGACATTCCAAGGTATAGGGATAGAAACCTTGGAGCGTCTCTCAGACCTCCAAGCGTTTAAACTTGGTCTAACACTAGCGTACTGCCAAGGTTAAAAAGCGGGGTAAAATGGTAGTAAAGCCTTTACAATTGGTTTCGATAACGTTTTGGTGGACAATTGTATCTATCTGAAAAACATTTTGAAAAGTAAGCTTGTGTATTAAACCCTACCTTATAAGCAATTTCTCCTATATTTAAGTCTGTTTTTTCTAAAAGTTGACAGGCTGCTTCTAATCGTTTTTTACAGATATACATAGAAGGCGACAAGCCTGTTTCTCGACGTATTCTGCGATAGGTGTGGGTATAACTAATAGCTAATTCTCGACAAAGTTTTTCTACAGAAAAGTGTTCATCATGTAAATTTTCATCAATAATACTGTTTAAGCGTGCTAAGAAAGTAGGAGGTAAGTCCTTCATTGGTTTAATTTTTTATAGCGTTGGTGTTGATTTTACGAAAAAATCCACTTCCATAGAAAAATAAATTGCTAACGCCAATTTTGAATGTAAGCAACTGACAATCAATCGAATAAAAACAATCCATTTGATTCATTTTTGTCATTTTATACAAAAGTGTAAGTCAAAAACTTGTATTTATTTGAAAATCAATTAATTATATCCAAAACTCACGTTTACTAACAAATTTTAAGTAAACAAATGACAATTTTGCTTAAAGCAAAGCACCAAATTGTCTACTTAAAATTCCAATTTTTTCGCATTTAGCGAAAGTTTTGAAAGTGTCTTTTTGAAAAGTTAAAAAACAAATATTTTTATTGAAAAATAGGCATACTCAGGCATCTGAGTGCAATTCTTTAAGGAGAGTGAATAAGAATAAATGAAATCTAAGAATTTATCAAAATTCTTTGAATTTTGGGGTAGTGTTACAAATGTGTACAAAAACAAAAATACAATATGGATTTTTTTGAGTAGTGTAGTCCATATTTCTTAAAAGCGAATTTACAATATAAAGATTGGATAACCAAATCTCTTGGCAAGAAAGAAGAGTAGTTAAAATACCAAGACTGCAAAACATATTCTCCTAAGTAACGACGAAATAATAAGTTAGTCATCTGGGCGAGGATATTTAACAAGTACTTATTCTTAAAAAATTTCTACCATTGTTCCCCACATAAATATACTCTCTCCCTCTAATTCTCTCACTTTTAGCGTTACTCGTTTTCCCTCCTGTTCCATTTCCTTTGGTAAATTAACGGGTAGCCATTGCTCTCCTTTTAAGCCTTCGATGCCCCAAAATCCAGTACTGATGTTTTTGTAGACGATGATACCTGTGATTTTTTTTGATTTAGTCATGTTAATGTTGAATTTTAAATAATTTAATTTTGAATGTACCTAACTGC
>CAYMSC010000129.1:0-13361 GCA_964392805.1 uncultured Saprospiraceae bacterium | reverse complement strand
CCTTAAGAAAAATTTCGGCATACTGATGACTAATGACCATTGACTCTATTTATATAGTTCCTAATTTACAATTATAGCCCCACTCTCTTATCAGGGACATTAATTCATGTAAATGGCTTTCTTCCTTGATTAGGATTCTAGCTTCTAATTGATTTTCATCCGTATCATCTCGAAATATTTCAGGTTTATGATGCCAATCCACATAAGGTGCAGTAGCAAATAAATCTAATAAATGCATTCGATGACTAGATACATTCTGAAGACCTTCTTTGGGCGTTAATTCTAGGTGGTAAAAACCACCAATCTCTTCTCCAGAGACCAATGTGTACCCATTTTCCAATAATCGATTATAACTTAAATGATGTAATCCATCACTGGTCTGCAAACGCAATTTCACTCGCCCCATTTTAGACACAACCCCTTGTAAATCAGCTGTTCTAAGTTCTATTCCTTCTGCTAAGGTATTATCAAAATGGACCCACCTACCACTTATATAACTGCGTAAATAGGACCAACTGCCAATCACTAAAAATCCGATAATCAATCCATGTAATAGGGGTTTTATCCAGATAAAAACACCTGCTAAAATAACAAAAGCAACCAATTCATAGACGACAAATATCTTTCTGAATATTTCTTTAAATTGATTCTGATACCGTCCCGAAAAAGAACTGTGCTTGGTAAGTTGTCGAATTTCAAATAAAATAAAGTAGATAACCACTAATGCTAGCGCTACCAATAAAAATTCCCACCAACTTATCGTATTAAAGAATTGGTTGGCTGTTTCTGTCGGTTCGATTATCCCCGTTTGTTCTGCAACTTCCCGTTGTTCTAATATTTCTTCTACTACCGATGTATCTTTATTTTCCATTAAATTCATTTTATGGTTTTCTGACAAATCGCTCCGAGATACCTTGTGGACACTTGTCAGAAAACATATTTTATTTCAATGCTTCTCGATGATATTTTAAATAACCTTTGGCTTCTAATAAATGCCCCAATTCATTAACCAGTGTTTCGTTGATTTCAAGCCAGCCATCTAATTGGCGACGTAGCAAGCCAATTCCTAATAATCGTTGTGAAATTGGTGCATATTTATCTGTAAAAGCAGGGCCAAATAATCTTCTCAACCGATATTCATTCGTCCGTTTTTCCATCATAATGGCGGATAATAGAATCGCTGAATCAGGATTTAGAAAATCGGGTAATCCAAAGTTAACGCCACCGATGTGCTGTACATTTTCTTCGTCTATTCTCTTGGTAGCACAAGACCAACGATTCAAGGCTTCTCCAATATTTCCACCTGAAATTTTATATATTTTATCAATCTTTTTCCGGAATTCATGCCCTGATAAAGCTTCTCCATTCTGATTGATTAATTTCTTATGCGTCGCGCCATGCCGAATCATGATGGCCTCTCGAATTTCTACCAAAGACATTTTATCGACATTGATTTCTGCTTGAAATACTTTACTAGTCTCGTGAAATAAATTTAAATGCGTATTCAGCCAATTACTCATCGATACAATAAAGAATAATCTATTGGCATTGGCATCTATAAATTTTCGTAGGGTTCGAACATTTTGACTCAATGGCAAATCTCTATCCCACCACAACTCCAAATCATCAATCCAAACCAATGGCGTTTTTTTGGTCCCATATTTTTTGATAAATGCTAAGGCAGGTTCTAAATCAAAATCTGTGGTCATCCGCCTACCATTCAAATTGATTAGGCTATTCGGCGCTAATCGAATGGTATTATTATCAAAAAACTGATTGGCAATTAATTCCCCTAAAATGGTCTTGCCTGAAAAGCGTTCCCCTGTAATTACCACAGCACCTCTAAATCCATCTTTCCAATTGTTTACCAAATCTTTAGCATGGGCTAATTCTTGTTCTCGCCCCACCGCAAAAGATTCTCCGATGAATCCTTTGGTCAAAAAGATACTAGCATAATTACTATTACTCGATTCTCCCGTTCTGCTTTGTATCAACCGTACAATTTTTTCGGAATCACTCAAAGCATCTTCTCTAGCAACATTTTTTCGAAGGTTCTGAACTTTTTTCCATTGTCGATTGAATAAATTACCTACTCGATTTTGGATTTTATTTTGCCCTTTTTTAAACTGATTGAGTGTCGCTGCTTGAATAGGGATGGGTAAGAATGCTCGTGTAGGATGATATATTTCTGAGACATTAAAGTCTTGCGCTAGTCTTTCGTGGATGATTTTCCTTAATTCTATAAGACTGGCTTCCGCTTGGGCGGCAACTCTATAAAAAGCATTTAAGGGCTGACTAATCGTCGCCTTATCCAAATCTACTTTCTTCCCTTCTTTTTCCTCTGCGTCTAATAAAATTGCCCGATTTTTAATATTAATCAAAGCCATTTTCAAGCCGTTATGAGTATTTTCTGTCAACTCCCATATTTCATATAATATAGGCAAAATTTCCGCATCTAGCCATTGTTTTGTACTTCGTTTAAAGGTCAAATCTTTTATTTCAACCATTCCTCTATCTACGCCAACAGGCATTTCTGCTTTGGCGACAATATCATTAATCCGATGTTCTAGATTTATCGTAAAACTATTAAAGTGGTTTGGTAAGCTAATTCCTTCTTCTAAGTCTTCCAAATGTTTGACTATTTGCCCGAGTTTAGGCAAATTATCCTTTTCAATATCCGCTATAGTTTGGTCAGCTATTAGTTTAACCTCTTTTATTTCTGCTGAGCAGAAGTTTTCCGTTTGTCGTACTAAGTCTTCAATCTCATTAAAGTTAGCGGCTACATTTAGCAAAACTCGGTAATCTGTTTGCAGTACTTGACACTGCTCGCCCATCTCGACTAATTGTTTTTTATAAACAAGCCATGGGTTTTGCTGTAATTGCCATTGCTTGATTTTTTTTGTGCGCTTTTTTTCTAATATATTCATCCCTCTTTCGACATCGCCTTTAAAATCATAAATCGCTTTTTCAAGTGATTCCTGCGATTGTAAATTTAACGCCCGCAAAGCCGTAGCAGAAGCTAATCTATCGATTTTAATGATTTGACCTTTTTGCTGCTGGAACAAAATATCTCGCCACAAAATCATAAACTCCTTAGCTAAGTTCGTCCATTCAAAGCAAACCCAATTGTAAGCGAAACGTTGTTTCTCGGTTAACTCTCCGTCATTTTCCATCAACTCTTGATAGCAATAATCTCCTATTGCTACCAAAGCTGCGCTAACATTCTTGGCTTCACTGGCCATTGTCTCCAGATTAATAGGTAAGTTTTTTGCTTCCCAAGTTTTCCCAATGCTTTGGTCTGTAACCGTTTCAAAATTCGCCAATAAGTCTTGTAACTGATTCATTTATTATAGTTGCGAGTTGCTAGTTATGAATTTTGACCTATAACTATTAATAGATTTGTAAAATATAATATAGAAACGACAAAAAAGTAAACGCTACGTTTTTCAAATGAGCAAACACCGTTTGTGAACCGCTTTGCGGGTGGGTCAGCTTTTCAATGGGTTGAAAACCTATGGAAAAAAGAATTAATTGAAAAACATAGTTGTAGTGTTTATTTTATGTCAATACTAAATGTTGGGACGGCAATTTGTTCAATAAATCTTGGTGCTAAGAAAAGCAAAATTATGATTTTTTAGATAAAGACTTCATTTTATCAAATAGTCACGGAATTTTAGTATTTTTTTTACTACTTATTGTATGTTTTTGACTCTATCTTGTTTCCTATTTTTTACTTTTGCTGCTTTGTTTGTTAAAATATCCCTCCAAATAGACTTTTCAATTCATTTTTGGATAAGGTCTGATATTCAATTTTGATGCCCTGATAATTTTAATCAATCATTATGAAGCAGTTATTTAGTTTAAAAAATAAGGTGGCCATTGTCACAGGCGGCGGAAAAGGCATTGGAGAAAGTATCTGTAAAGTCTTTGCCCAACAAGGAGCTATTGTTCATATTTTAGATATCGACAAAGACAATGGGCTGCGAGTCAGCATGCAAATTAGAAATGCGAAGGGCAAGGCCATCTTCCACCATATTGACTTGACTAAACATAAAAAATTAGGAAAACTTTTTAAGAAAATTTATAAAAAAGAAGGTAGTCTTGATATTTTGGTCAATAATGCGGGCATTATGCGCTCAGGAAATGTAGAAAAAACCACGCCTAAAGATTTGGACAATCTTTACGCTGTCAATGTTAAAAGTGTATACAGTTGTTTGTATTATGGTGTAAAATATATGAAAAAGTCTAGCGGGGGCGCTATCGTCAATCTTGCTTCCATTGCATCTGTCATTGGTTTATCCAATAGATTTGCCTATTCTGCCACAAAAGGGGCTATTTATACGATGACCTTTTCCATAGCTAAAGACTATATTCATGACCGTATCCGCTGTAATGCAGTAGGCCCAGCAAGAGTTCACACCCCTTTCATAGATGGCTATTTGGAAAAAAAATATCCCGGTCAAGAGGAAGAAATATTTGAAACGATTTCTAAGCATCAACCTATCGGTCGTATGGGTCGACCTGACGAAGTAGCGCAGTTGATTACTTATTTATGTTCTGATGAGGCGGGGTTTGTGACTGGGAGTTTTTATCCGATTGATGGGGGGGCTTTGACGCTGAATACTTAGGTTTATTATTTTTTCACCACATAGTCACAATAGTTTTTTTCACATAGTGAACATAGTTTTAATAGGTAGAAGTAATTATTCTAGTTGAAAATTTGAAAAAGAGTATCTATTTTAATAGATTCATGGTTATTTTCCAAAGAGAAAACTATCACGCTATGAGAAAATTAACAAGAAAATATCTTGATAAGCTTACTTTTAAGATAATAGGAGCAGCTATAGAAGTTCATAAAGTCTTGGGCCCTGGACTGGTAGAGAGTGACTACGAAAAATCTTTCTTAGTTGAGTTGAGATTATGTGGATTTAATGCAGTTTCCCAAAAAACAGTTGAACGTAACTACAAAGGGCATAAATTAACAGGTGAGCTTAGGTTCGATGTCTTAGTTGAAGATTTAATTGTAGTTGAACTAAAAGCTATTAAAAAGGGACTTCCTGTCCATGAAGCAATAACCATGTCCTACATGAAACATCTCAAAGTTCCTAAAGGCATTTTAATCAATTTTCATGTTAATAATATTTTTCATGAAGGACAAAAAACATTTGTCAACGAGTACTATTCTGAACTCCCCTATGAATAAATAGTCAATAACACCTAAAAAAAACTATGAGAACTATGTGAAGAAACTATTGTGCCTATGTGGTAAAAAAAACACTCAAGCCAACTCCTGCTGCCGATACTGCGCAGGCGAACTCCCCGAATTCTTAGAAAACAATCGAGAAAAATAAGCAGGGTCCTCAAAGCCCAATTCAAAAGCTATTTCTTTGACGGTTTTAGTAGAAAACTTTAATTGTCTTTTCGCTTCTAACACCAATCGGTCTTTAATGATTTGGGAAGGACTCGGATAATCCAGTGCTTTTAGTCTTTTAGTCAATGATTTAGGGGCTATAAATAATTTTTCTGCGTAGCCTGTTACCGTATGTTCTTTACGAAAATGTTTTTCTACTAAAACAATAAAATCTTGTGCTAACTGGTCTTGCTGATGCGTCACTTCTTGTACTTCTGCTTCTTGTAAATCTACTAAACGTAACGTTTGAATCAGGAACATCCGCAAAAAAGTTTCCAGCATATCTCGGTGCGAACTTCCTTTGTTTTCTATTTCTGTTATTATCTGATTGACCAAATTTTGAAAAATAGCTTTCTCTTTTTCTTTGACAGAAACGACCGTCGCTCGATGGACATTATTGAATAATAAACCATTACAGGCAATCTCTTTTCCATGCGTCTCGATGCAGTAAAAATCTTTGTCAAATGCTATTTGATAAGCAGACTGTACTTTTTCACTTTCAATCGTAAATACTTGTCCAGGAGACAAACAAAAAATACCTGAGCCATTGACTGTAAATTCCTTAAAATCAATAGTGTACGTTCCCGAACCATCTTCTATCCAATAGATTTTGTAGTGGTCTGACACCTCATTTTTATTGGCCACACAATACGTATTTATTTTTAATGAAGTTAATTCAAAAAAAGGCGCATTTTCTTGTAGTTTAAAATCTTGGAATAAATATTTATCCTTGGTTGTTACAGCCATATTGTATTAATGATAAAGACGAATTAGTTTTGTATGATAACAATGGAAAGATAAAATTAGTTTGAGGTATAAAATATAATAATGAGTAACAACGTCTGCTATTACTCATTTTTATCTCCATTATCTTACTATTTTTATTAACAATCACAATAGTACCAAGCATTAAGCTCTCCAGCTAATTCGCCTAAATGGTCCAGAATAGCTTTAGGTCCACTAATCTTTTCTCGACCATCAATTAACCGAGGGGTTTTAAGTTTAGTTATTTGCTTTTTTGTAAAAGCAAGCGATAGTTCTTTTAACTTAGCTTCAATTTCTTGAACGGCAGGACTTACTACTTGATATTCTAAAGTCATGATATGGTTGTTTTAGGAAAGAGGTTAATAGATAAGGGAGCAGGTAATAAATAAAGCTAAGATAGGCGCAATTGGGATTCGGCTCTCTAATATATTGAAAATCAGTAATGTGACAATGCTTACATCGTCACATTACTTGCGCCTTACCTTAATTTAAAGATACTTTTTAACAAACTTTATAATAAAACCATCTAGTGTTTTATTGGTTCGTTTTTGTTGTTTTTCGCAAACGACACCATTCCATTCTTGGTATCCCCAACAATTTCCACATTCAATTTCATTAGTTTTTGGGTGTTGTTGATTCAAATTTTGAATAGTCATGATTCGTATTTTAAAGGGTTTAAAAAGAAAAAGGGCGACTGATATAATCAATCGCCCTAAGGGGGTTTTTAATTATTATTTTACTATCTATGCTGGTATTAAAAATTCTTGAATGATTTTCTCTAGTGCATGTTCGGACTGTAGACCAACTAGCGATTTCTCTACCTTCTTATCTTTTACCACAAATAATGCGGGAATACTTCGAACTTTAAATTGCTGTGCTAGTTGAGGGTTCTTATCCACATTTATTTTGCGAATTTCAAAGTCATTCTCATATTTTTCCGCCAGTTTTTCTACCGTTGGAAGTAGTGTTTGGCAGGGGCCACACCAGTCTGCGTAAAAGTCTAATAATATCGGTTTATCCTGACTAACCAATGCTTCAAACGCTTTTATATCCTTTATCTCTTTCATGATTTTTATTTTTAAGATTAAGTGATTAAATAATTATACTACAAAGATGCAGGTAAAGGCGGCTTAAAAAAATGGACAAAGGTTCAGTAGCCTTGGACAAAGGTTCTTAAATGGGGAAAATTGGGGTTTATGGGGTGATGGGGTTTATGGGGTGATGGGGTTTATAGGGTGATGAGGTTTATGGGGTGATGGGGGCTTGCTATTGCTATTGAGGTTGAGGTTGAAATTGCTATTTAAATCCTGAGACTATTCAAACATAGGACACCTAATCCTAATTTTTGAATAAAAATCTCGGCGGTGTACCAGATGTAATGCTGTGTTAGCGCGAGGCTCCAGCCTCGTGTTAAATATTAGGCAGACTCCCGACTAAAGTTCCCCTTCGGCGGGACAAGTCTGGCTGCTTTTAATTCAAGGCTGCCAGAGGCAGCTTAATAGCGGAACGAGACGGAGCCTCGCGCCAACACATAGCCTTACATTTGATACACTGCCAAGTCTACTTTACTTCTTCTTTTTCTTCTTCTTCTTTTTTGGCACTTGATTATTAGCGTCTGGAAAAACAATTTTTGGTTTAACTTTCTTCGCTTCTTCTGGCGTCATCCAACCATAAGCAATGATAATCAAAACATCACCAATTTGTGCTTTTCTTGCAGCAGCCCCATTCAAACAGATAATCCCAGAACCTCTTTCTCCAATAATAGTATAAGTTTCAAAGCGTTCTCCATTATTATTATTGACTATTTGGACTCGCTCGCCTTCATAAAAACCAGCAGCGTCCATTAGATTTTCGTCAATGGTTATACTGCCTACATAGTTTAACTGTGCTTCTGTAACTTTTACTTGATGTATCTTTCCTCTAAATCTTTGTATCAACATTATTATTAATTTTATTAGTAATTTTCCGTAATATAAACGAATTTGCTGCCTATTAAGTCACATATTTCTCGAATAGCTATTAACTATTCTTGGAATACTAAGAACAAATGTACTATTAAGCTTTAAACAAAATCAATGACCTATCTAAAATATATCTTTTTTATAGCAATAATTGGGCTAACCTTTTCCTGTAATAATCAATCTCAAGACAATCAAAGCGCTAATCAAGCTAATAAAAATGCCGAAAAAACGATGGCGCAAAAAAAAGAAAGTCAACAATATACCACTCATAATGTCGCTTGGAAAGAAATCGATAGTTTTGACAAAGTTCCTTTTGATTATATGGTACCTTATGGAGAGGAAGCATTACAGTTTGGCGAATTGCGTGCTCCGCTCACTCAAGATACTTTTCCTTTAGTCATATTTATTCATGGAGGATGTTGGTTGTCTGACTATAATTTAGAATATCTTAGTGCTGCTGCTGGAGACTTGGTTAATGACGGTTATGCGGTATGGACACCCGAATATCGTCGGGTCGGCGATGAAGGTGGTGGCTATCCGAATACCTTTAAAGATATTCAAGCAAGTGTCGATTTTGCTCGAACGCTTGCAGAAATCTATCCATTAGACATTAATAATGTGGTGGTGATGGGACATTCCGCAGGAGGACATTTAGCGCTATGGCTAGCCACACAAAGAAATTTAGCATCCAACAGTAGGTTATATAATTCCAATCCTTTACCATTAAAAGGCGTTATCTCTTTAGCAGGGATTACTGATTTGACTGCCTATGATAAAATAGGCAATGATTGTAGCACCGCAGTCGTAAAATTAATGGGCGGTCAGGCAGATAAATTAGCTGTTAGATACTTTAAAAGTAGCCCTATTAACTTATTACCCAGCAAAATTCCAACTCGCCTCATTCAAGGAGAAGTGGACAACATCGTCCCTATGAGTCAAGGCGAGGCGTATGCTACTAAGGCAAAAAAAGAAGGCGATGATGTGAAAATAATCACCATTGAAGGTGGCGGGCATTTTGATATGGTTTCTCCTTATTCAGCTGCTTGGGAAGTTATAAAATCAGAGTTAAAATTAATGATGAACGATAAATGATGGATGATGAACTCCTAAAAGCATTAAGCCAATTAGCACAACAAATTGAAGGCGAATTACATTTCGATAGCCTCATGCGAACGCTCTATTCGACAGATGCTTCTGCCTACCAAGAATTACCATTAGCTGTGGCACTTCCCAAAACAGAAGGGGATATTAAAGCTTTGATTCAATTTGCAAAAACACATAAAACATCTATTATTCCACGTACTGCAGGGACTTCTTTGGCGGGTCAATGTGTAGGAGATGGAATTGTGGTAGATGTCTCCAAATATTTTACTAAAATACTAGAATTTAATGCGGAAGAAGGTTGGGTGCGGGTACAACCGGGCGTTGTCCGAGATAGGTTAAATCACTTTTTGAAACCACATGGCTATTTTTTTAGTCCTATCACTTCTACGGCAAATCGTGCTATGATTGGAGGAATGGTGGGTAATAATTCTAGCGGAACAACTTCGATTGTTTATGGGACGACTAGAGAGCATGTATTAGAACTACACACCGTTTTAAGTGATGGGTCGGAAGTTGTTTTTAAAGAAATAGATACCGCTACTTTTGAAAAAAAGAAGCAACAAACGGATTTAGAAGGGCAAATTTACCAGCATATTTTTGAAGAATTAAGCCAATCCAATATTCAACAAAATATTATTAAGGAATTTCCAAAGCCATCTATTCATCGTCGGAATACAGGCTATGCCGTAGACTATTTATTAAAGACTGCACCTTTCAAATCTTCTACCCCCTCCAAGGGTGTTAACGAAGATACCAATTTCAACTTTTGCAAACTCCTCTGCGGTTCTGAAGGTACTCTAGCTTTTACAACCGCCATAAAAATCCATGTGGACCCTTTACCTCCACCTCACGACATCGTAGTAGCAGTCCATTTTGAGTCGATTAAAGAGAGCATGAAAGCCACTCAATTTGCGATGAAGCACAGCCCAAGTGCTTGCGAATTGATGGACAAAATCATCTTAGATTGTACTAAAGACAATATTGAACAAAGCAAAAATCGCTTTTTTATACAGGAGGATCCCGAAGGCGTATTGATGGTTGAATTTAGAGGGCAAACCGCCGTAGAAGCAGAAGCCAAAGCAGATGCTTTAATCACTGATTTGAAAAGTAAAAATTTAGGTTTTGCCTTTCCAAAAATCTATCCACCAAACACCGGCAAAGTTTGGAAGTTAAGAAGTGCAGGACTCGGTTTGTTATCTAATATTCGAGGGGATAAAAAAGCGACGACCTGCATTGAAGATACCGCAGTAGCATTGGAAGATTTAGCAGATTATATCGCCGATGTTGAAACCATGCTCGCAGGTTTTGGACAACGCAGCGTATATTATGCGCATGCAGGAGCGGGGGAAATTCACTTACGACCTGTTTTAAATTTAAAAACAGCAGAAGGCAATCAACAATTTCGGGAAATTTCACTAGCTTCTGCCAAATTGGTCAAACAATATCGAGGGTCTTTAAGTGGGGAACATGGCGACGGTCGATTGCGAGGCGAATTTATCCCAATGATGGTAGGGGAAGAAAATTATGCCCTATTTAAACGCATCAAAAACACTTGGGACAAGGACCATATTTTTAATCCAAACAAGATAGTCAATGCACCGTCAATGAATACGGTAATGCGCTATACCGTCCAAAAACAAACACCTGATTTTCAAACTATTATAGACTTTTCCGACACTGGTGGCATCTTGCAATTAGCCGAAAAATGTAATGGTTCTGGTGACTGTCGCAAGTTACCTTTATCGGGCGGAACGATGTGCCCAAGTTATATGGCAACACGAGACGAGAAGGAAACAACACGTGCTAGAGCGAATACTTTGCGGACCTTTTTGACTGAAAATACAAGTCCAAATCCTTTCAATCATGAGGAAATAAAAGAAGTAATGGATTTGTGCCTTTCCTGTAAAGGCTGTTCTTCCGAATGCCCTTCTAATGTGGATATGTCTAGTTTAAAAGCGGAATTTTTGCACCAATATTACAAAAGTAATGGCGTGCCTTTTCGGGCAAAAGCTTTTGCAAAAATCAACCAATTAAATCGACTAGGAGCTATATTTCCAAGCCTAAGTAATTTCTTTTTAAGTAATAGATTAACAGGTGATTTATTAAAAAAAATGTTGGGAGTTGCCCCAAAACGGTCCTTGCCAAAAATTCAAAAAATTTCTTTACGGAACTGGTATAAAAAAAATTATCCTGCCTTAAAAACAGCCCGTAAAACGAATCATTCGCTGTATCTTTTTTGTGATGAATTTACCAATTATAATGATACTGAAATTGGTATTAAAACCATTAAATTATTAACTCGATTAGGGTATGAAGTAAAAATGATAGCGCATCCCGAAAGTGGTCGTGCTGCCTTATCAAAAGGTCTGCTGCCAATGGCAAAAAAAGTAGCCATCGAAAATGTAACTATTTTTAGTAAACTTGCTTCCCAAGATGTACCATTAGTAGGTATAGAACCTTCTGCTATCCTAAGTTTTAGAGATGAATATCCTCGGTTAGTCACTCCAACAGATAGAATTGAAGCCAAAACATTAGCTAAAAACACCTTTACGATTGAAGAATTTTTAGCCAATGAAATCAAGGAAGGGCGCATCACCTCTGCCCTATTTTCTACTACACAAAAACATATTTTAGTACATGGTCATTGTCATCAAAAGGCCTTGTCTAGTGTGGAACACTCGGCTTGGATATTGGGATTACCTGAAAACTATTCGGTAGAAGTTATTCCTTCGGGCTGTTGTGGTATGGCAGGCTCTTTTGGCTATGAAAAAGAACATTACGACATCAGTATGCAAATTGGTGAATTGGTCTTGTTTCCTGCAGTTAGGGCAGCGAAAAAAGAAGCGATTATTGCTGCAGCAGGAACAAGTTGTCGACATCAGATAGCAGATGGGACGGGTCAAAAGGGGGTGCATCCTGTGGAGATTTTGTATGATGCCTTACTTTAATCAAGTTAATAATTGAACTAAGTTAACGCGAGGCTCCAGCCCACTAGTGTCTAAAACATCAAAAGTGCTAATTTCCATAGAATTTTGGGGCGATATTTTAAGTCTCCAGACTTGAAATCTTTATCCAAGTCGTCTCCTGACGACTTTTATGCGTCTAAATTTCACCTAATCATCACTTTTCAAGTGTCGGTCGTCAGGAGACGACCAGATATTAGGTTCAAGTCTGGAGACTGAAAACATCGGAGACCTTTTAACTATTGAATCAAAAACAATGAAACTAAGCCACATAGTCTACAAAGTAAACAACCTAAAAAAAGCATTCACTAACTTCCAAAAAGAAGGCTTCCAAGTCGAATACGGCTCAAAAACCAACCCCCACAATGCCTTAATTTACTTTTCAGAAGGCCCCTATATAGAATTATTAGAAAAAGTATCCATCCCATTTCCTAAAAGAGCCGCCTTAAAATTAATGGGTAAACAGAAAGTCTTAGACCGATTAGACCGTTGGGGAAATGCAAAAGAAGGACCAATAGACCTTTGTTTAGAAAATTATGAACAAGACCTTGAGGAAGAAGCATTACTTTTAGAAAAGTACCATCAATCCTACTTCATCACCGATAGTAAAAGAATAGACCCAGCGGATAGATTACTAAAGTGGAAGCTCTTATTCCCTTATGAATTAAGCCTACCTTTCTTGATGACCTATTTCAACATCAATCCGAAGCCTCAAAATTTTGTGCATCCGAATGGGGTAAAAGGGATAAAGGATATTTCATTTAGTACTTCTAAAGCATTGATTCCACTAATCCAAGAATTATGTGATGATAGCATACTAAATTTAAGTGTTGGAAATGGGGAAATAAGTTTTAGTTATGAAAAATAGAACAGGTAAAAAAATCGTTAGAACCTGTTTAAAATTTTATCAAAAAATCCGTTGGGAAAACCAATCCGTTGGGAGATCAACAACCAATTAGCATCCGAACGGATTTTTTATTTAAATTATATCGCCTCCAACTCCACCGTAAAATGTCGTAAAATCTCCGCCTGCTTTGTAATTCTAAACCCAGCCGTAATCTCCTCCCTTCGCGCCATCACATTAGCCATCGTAATTGCCACATAATCCATATGATTCCGAGAATATACCCGACGAGGAATTGCCAAACGCAATAACTC
>CAYMSC010000128.1:0-13410 GCA_964392805.1 uncultured Saprospiraceae bacterium | reverse complement strand
CAAAATTAAATTTGCTCACTTTCGCTCAATCATGAAAATTTAAACATGCTCTTAACATAAAATAATCAATACAAAATTACCTGAAAAATAACTAAACGTCTTTTATTTTACATATTTTCCCAAAATATATTTTGTCATGGACAATTTTTTTAGGAAAGAACTCAACGTTTTTTGTTATTATTTGTAGTTAATAAGAATAACTAGTAAAAATTAAAATATTCAAGATAGAATGGACGTATTAAAACAGAAGTTTCACGAAAAATCGGCTGCATTAAGAACAGAACTAAGAGCGATTATCAAAGCTAATGGTACTAAAGTTGTCGATGAAGTAAAGTTAGGTCAAGTATTTGGCGGTGCAAGAGGCATCAAAATGATGGTGTGGGAAACCTCTTCCCTAGATGCGGAAAAAGGTATTCGTTTTAGAGGCTATTCTATTCCTGAGTTAAGAGAATTATTGCCCAAAATACCTGGAGGCAAAGAACCGCTTCCTGAAGCACTTTTTTGGTTGATGCTCGTAGGAGAAATTCCTACGGATGAACAAACTGCATGGTTGACGGATGAATGGAGAAAAAGAGCGGGTGTTCCAGAACATACTTTCAAAGTATTGGAAGCATTGCCAAAAGATACACACCCAATGACTCAGTTTACTATTGCTATTAGCTCGATGCAAACAGAAGGTATTTTTGCTAAGCGATATGCTGAAGGGATGAACAAACTAGAATACTGGGATGCAACCTACGAAGATGCAATGAACTTAGTCGCTAGATTGCCAAGAATTGCTGCCTATATTTATAGACGTACTTATCACAATGGAAAACATATTGCACCAAATACTTCTTTAGATTGGTCTGGTAATTTCGCCCATATGCTTGGCATTAAAGGGGAAGATTTTAAGAGTTTAATGCGTTTGTATTTAACTATTCACGCAGACCATGAAGGGGGTAACGCCTCCGCACATACCGTACATTTAGTTGGATCTACTTTAAGTGACCCTTATTTATCCTTCTCCGCAGGAATGAATGCTTTAGCTGGGCCCTTGCATGGTTTAGCGAATCAGGAAGTAATCAAGTGGGTATTTAAGATGATTGATGAAATTGGGACTAGAAAACCAACTAAAGAACAGATTGCAACCTATGTAAAACAGACCTTAGATGATGGAAAGGTAATTCCGGGATATGGTCATGCGGTGCTTAGGCAACCTGACCCAAGATTTACAGCACAAAAAGTGTTTGCTCAAGAATATATCAAGAAATCGGATATTGTAGACGTTGTTTGGAAAGCCTTTGAAGTAGTCCCTCCAATCCTTCAAGGATTAGGCAAGGTAAAAAATCCTTGGCCAAACGTCGATGCACATTCTGGCGCTATCTTAGTACATTATGGAATGACAGAATACAGCTTCTACACAGTCCTATTTGGCGTTTCAAGAGCTTTAGGGGTAATGGCAGCACAATGCTGGTCAAGGGCTTTAGGCTTGCCATTAGAGCGTCCAAAATCAGTAACTTCTGAATGGATTAAGGAAGTAGCAGGAGCTACGGCATAATCCAGAAGTAATATTATACTACAACAAAAGCGGTATCGAAACATTTTCGATACCGCTTTTTTATTTTATAAACTTTATCTCCTAAGTAGAAGTGGATATTCGATTCTTTTAATAACTTTGGTACTTTAGAATAGAGACAAAATACGTTTCTCTAAAACAAAATATTGTCGTTTTATATGGATTTATCACTATTCTCTGCGCTCGCTTCTCTGTTCTCATCAAAGTGTCAAAGCAGAATAAGTAACGCAATAAAAATAAAAAATAATGAAATTTCAATATCTCTTCTGGTGTCTAATTTCTTTGCTTATTTTAGGAATTGCTTGCCAAAATCAACCCAATAAATCAGCTACTAAACAAGTAGCCACCACCACCCCCAAAATAGAAATTGTCGAATTAACCAACTCCATTACAGCAAAAGAAAAAGCCGATGGTTGGGAATTATTATTTGACGGTCGTTCGCTCAAAAAATGGAAAGGCTATAATTTAAAAGGGAATGCGATACCCGCAACATGGCATGCAGCTAATGGCGAAATTATAGGTCGAGGAAAAGATAATTTAATCACTAAAGAAAAATATAATAATTTCGATTTAACTTTAGAGTTTAAACTGACGGAGGCCGCCAATAGTGGTATTTTTTATTTTGTGCAAGAAATTCCAGATCTACCCATTTATCAAAGTGCGCCAGAATATCAACTCGTAGACAATCAAACCTATTTAAATACACAAGGGGCAGATTTTATGCACAAACACCTGACAGGAGATGCTTTTAATTTATATGATGGGGTAATTAATCCTGCCATTATGCAAGAGAAATGGTACAAGGCTAGGATTAAGGTAGAAAATGGAAAGGTGGAACATTGGTTAAATGGCAAAATGTGTATTAAGTATGATTGTAATTCATCAGAATGGAAAGAATTAGTGAAGAATAGTAATTTTAATAAAGATTATTTTGCTACCACCACCATTGGACATATTGGATTGCAAGGCTGGGGTAATGACATTAAATTTAGAAATATTAAAATCAAAAAATTATAGTTTAATGCCTTTCAAAATACAGCATATTTTAACTTAAAATAGAAAAACTATGTCATCAAGAATTTTATTGCTTCTAGCTTTTGCTTTGTGTATATCTAATTGTTCTGTAAAAAAATTCCCTATTACTGGTCAAGATGGTGTAGCTGGTGAAAATGGTGATGCCGGTGGTAGAAATGGTCAAGATGGCCAAGATGGTGAAGATACTAGCGTTGGTCTAAATATAAATCTAAATAAGACTACGCCTACTTCTCTTTTCAATGGAAAAGATTTAACAGGATGGGAAATTTATGGAACAGAGAAATGGTATGTAGAAGATGGAAACCTAGTTTGCGAAAGTGGTCCTGACGAACAATATGGTTATTTAGCCACTAATAAAAAATTTAAAAATTTTGATTTGACACTTGAATTTCAACAGGAAGCGAATGGAAACAGCGGTGTCTTTTTCCGTTCTTCTATTGAAGGCACTAAAATTACGGGGTGGCAAGCAGAAGTCGCTCCGCCAAATCATAATACGGGTGGCATTTACGAATCTTATGGTAGAGGTTGGCTCATCAAACCTGACCCAGAAAAAGATAAAGCCTTAAAAATGGGTGAGTGGAATATCATGCGGATTAAAGCTATGGGGGATAATGTTACTACCTGGGTGAATGGACAAGAAATGATTACAATCACCGATGCTAAAATAGGTGCTGCTACGGGACAAGTTGCTCTGCAAATCCATGATGGAGGTGGTATAAAAGTTCGATGGAGGAATCTTCAGATTCGAGAATTATAACCAGCAGGCAATTTGGACACAACTTTAAATTATGCTTAACAAAAAGAGTGTATCTTTTCTTGTAAAAGTTTCGTTACTTTATTGGTGAATTAACACTTAAAAGGAGTCATTTCTCAAGAAACGTTCCTTTTCTAATAATCAACAAAAATAATCCAATGAAATTATTAAAATTTACACTTATCTTTTTAATAGGACTTTTCTTTTTTTCTACTAGCATACAGGCACAAGTAAAAGCATTCGGAAAAACAGGCTTTAGTGGTCAAGGGGTAGAATTAAAACCGGGTAAATATGCTTACGGGCAATTAGAAAATCGAGGCTTGGTAAGTTTGGAAGGTTTAAGAATCCCTATCGGTTGTGATGTAAAAGTATATCCTAGCGCAAATCTACAAGGAGAAGCCAAGCGTTATTCAAAAAATAATCCGACTATTGGCAAAACGGGCGCCTATTCTCTAAAAGTAAACTGTGGGAGTGTTGGTGCTCAACCGGGCTTTGCCATTGGTGCTTCTCATGAGGTTGGTCGCAAAGGTGATTTAATTTTTGTAGATGTGAATGTTACTGATTTTGAAAAAATTGTCTCTATGCAATATAGTATGAATTGGGATTCAAAAGTACTCCAATTTGAAAAAGTGCAAAACTTTAAAATGAGTGGGCTTAGTGGTGAAAACTTTGGTTTAAAAGAGGCTCGAAATGGCAACTTACTTTTAGCTTGGTATGACCAAACTGTTCAGGGAGTCAATGTGCCTGATGGTACTAATATTTACCAAGTTGTATTTAGAGTGATTGGTGATACTGCAGAAAAATCAAAAATTCGGTTTTCCAGCAAACCTATTGTGATTGAAGTTATGAAAGCAGATGGTACGCCCGTTTATTTTAATAAATCAAATGGCTCGATAACTTTGAAGTAGAGGTCAGAAGACAGATTGAAAAATTATATTTTTCTGTCAGAAGTCAGAAGTAGGACGTGTTCCCAATCTGACTTCTGACAGGTTATGAAATAAACGGTCTGACTACTGTCTTCTCTAAAAAATAGGCATTGTGCCAAAAAGGAAGTTCTTTTATTAGAACTTCCTTTTTTTTTTAGATAGTACCCTCTACTTTTGCCGTTCATTTCAAAAAATCACTCGCATGAAACTTTGGCAAAAGGATACTCAAATTAATAAGCAAATAGAAGATTTTACGGTTGGTCGAGATAGAGAATTAGATTTGTGGTTGGCAGAATATGACATTCTAGGCTCTTTGGCGCATATAGAGATGTTGGAAAGTATTAATTTACTTGAAAAAGAAGAATTAACCCAACTACAAAAAGAACTTAAAAAGCTTTATAAAAAAGCTATAAAAGGAGACTTCGTTATTGAAGATGGGATTGAAGACGTTCACTCTCAAGTTGAATTATTATTGACTCAACAACTTGGAGATATTGGTAAAAAAATTCATAGTGGTCGCTCTCGAAACGACCAAGTTTTAGTGGATTTGCGCCTATTCTTTCGAGCAGAAATTAAATCCTTAGCAGAAACGACCAATGATTTATTTGAAACCTACCTGACCCTAAGTAATAAACATCAAGCTACACTAATGCCTGGCTATACACATCTGCAAGTGGCAATGGTTTCTTCCTTTGGACTTTGGTTTGGTGCCTATGCAGAGTCACTAGTAGATGATATGACCTTATTACAATCCGTTTATAAAATAGTCAATCAAAATCCATTGGGTTCTGCTGCAGGATATGGGTCTTCTTTTCCACTTAATCGAACCATGACTACTGAATTATTGGGTTTTGAAAATCTTAATTATAATGTAGTACATGCTCAATTAGGAAGAGGGAAGTCTGAACTGTTTTTAAGTTTTGCTCTAGCAGCAATTGCTAGTACCTTGGGCAAATTTGCGATGGATGCTTGTCTTTATTGTAACCAAAATTATGGATTCATTAGTTTTCCTGATGAGTTAACTACGGGGTCTAGTATTATGCCACACAAAAAAAATCCTGATGTCTTTGAATTGATTCGTGCCAAATGTAATAAACTACAAAGCTTGCCAACTGAAATTAGCATGACTATTAATAACTTACCTGCTGGTTACCACCGGGATTTTCAATTATTAAAAGAATCCTTATTTCCTGCTATCCAAGATTTGAAAAATTGTTTGGAAATAGCGACTTACATGCTACAAAATATGCAGATTAAAGAAGGGATTGTGGAGGCCGAGAAATATAAATTCTTGTTTAGTGTAGAAACGGTTAATAATTTAGTGTTAGATGGTGTCCCATTTAGAGATGCTTATAAAATTGTGGGAAAAGATATTGACAGTGGAAATTTTCAACCTGATATCAAGGTAAAACATACACACGAAGGCAGTTTAGGTAATCTTTGCAATGAGGAAATTCAAGCAAAAATGAAGCAGGTTTGGAAGGGATTTAAATTTAGTAAGTCTGAGAAAGCGATTAAAAAATTGGTTCGTTAACTTATAACCTAGATGTAAAATCCGTTGTCCTTTAATTATCCGTTGTAGAAAAGATTGTACAACGGATAATTAAAGGATAACGGATTTTAATTCACATCATTGCTCAAAATTCTAAACTCTACCCTACGGTTTAATTGCATGCCGTCTGCGGTGTCATTTTCAGCAATTGGCAATTCACTACCAAAACCTTTATACAGTGTTCTTGCTGGGTTAATCCCATTATCAATTAAAAAAAGGACGACTGCTTTCGCTCGTTTTCGAGATAAGTATTTATTATAATCTGCTTTTCCACGTATATCGGTATGTCCCCGAACTTCGATTACCATATTCGGGTTCGTGCGCATCAACGATAGTAATTTATTTAATTCAATGTAAGAACGAGGTAATAATTCTGATTTATCGGTTTCAAAGAAAATATTTTTTAAAGCGACTATTTTACCTTCTTCTAAAGGAATTTTTGTTAAATCATCTTCTTTTATAGGTACTTCTAAAATTGGCTTGACTTTCTTCAATAATACATCATCTATATAATAATACGCATAATTTAATGGCGACCTATTATGTGTTTCTACCTTCGTATCTACATCTGCATCAAAATTGCCAATTGTCAAATAATTAAATTCTTCTGTTGCTTGGAATCGACCAGCAATACGAACCCACCCACTTAAAGGCGTATTAATAATTGCGGTGGCTTTTACTTGAGGGATACCTTCTATTAAATCATCGGCTAGAGCATTAATTTCTTCAACAGAAAAATAGCCACCTAAATTATTCACTTTTAGAGAACGAGGAAGTCGATTTACATAAAATTCAAAATAATAATTTTGCCCTGCGACTAATGGCTCTTTTAATTGAATTTGAATATATTCTCGACAATGTGGCTTACCCTCTTCACATCCATAAATAGTCAAGCCTACCATCGAATTTCCCGTTCTTGGAGGCTGCTTCCCAAATCCTTTTTCTGCCCAATGTTTTGGAATACGTACCTTCGGTCCAAAAATATCAGGAGATGCCCCTGTTGGGGCATTCCAAAATTTCATTACATCTGTGAAATGTTTTCCTTTGTAAAACCAACCTAAAGGGATGCCAGAATAGCGTTCGAAGCTTGGGTTAGGAACGATATTTCCATTCTCTGACGTCTGCTCTGTTTGAGCATTTAAGGATATAGTCAATAATAAAAACACTATCAGTTGATAGATAAATTTCATTGAGTTGATTTATAAAAATAAATTAGTTTCGTGCTTACTTACTAATAAAACGATTATAAGACTTGGTTGAGTATGTATTTGGAGAATTGTTAAAATAGCGGACTGTAATAAATATACGTACTAAAACCTTACCATTCTAGTTTTTACAAAAAAGAAAAGGGAAAGTATCTATCATACTTTCCCATATAAGATCGAAAATTATTATACGGTTAATTTATTTTCAAACTGTACTTATCAGTTTCTTTTCTTAAATATCAATTTGATATGATAGGTTTTATTAAATTGAACATACGCTGTTTTTATTTGCTGGTAATTTAGCTTTTCTTTAATGTAATTTTCCAAATAGTCACTTTCTGTAGATGCCTCTATCACTATTACTTCTTTTTTGTTATTTACCAAAAAACTAAGCTCAACAATCTCTTTTTGATTAGTTACTAAATTTAAATCTGGCTTTTTAATCAAGGAGATAATTTCTGTACGAAGTGTTTTGACTTTAGGATAGTCCTTTTTATCATTTGCTAATAAGGGCAGGGAAAAAACTAGAGCTGATAAAATTAAAAACCCTAATGTCTGGAATTTCTTTTTCATAAAAAAGGTTTTGGGAAGTCGGGTATTAGACTTCGTGAGTTTGTAAAATTTTTAAAACAATCGGGTGGATACAAACGTAACCACCTTTTTTAAATGGGTAAAAAATAAAAACTAACTATTGGGTGAAATAGTTATACTATAAAAATGTTGTTTTTATAACAAAAATTGCAGGTATTATCGACAAATTAGGCAAGAAATACTATAAAAGAAGGTTGCTCCTCCCCAATTGAAGGAGAAGTAACGCTAATTGTTAATCCACCTTGCATCATTTTTTGAGGGCTAATTAGCTATTCATATTATGATTTAACCCAATTCTAAGGGGTAAACGAAAAAAGGTTTAGTAATAATATTCACACAGATTAAAATAATTCACTATCTAATACTCCTTCAAATTCTTTATCTCTAAAATCTATTAAAGGTAGCGCGTAATTACCCTTCGTTTTGATATCTAAAGACCACTTTGCTTGTTTATCTTCTATTGTTTGAGGGTAAAAAATTCTTTTGAGCGGTATTTTTTTATAAAAATCTTTTCGATGTATACCATCAGGAATATCCGCTGTTTCATCTGTTACAACTACATAAAATCGTTTGTCTTCTTGTGGGTTATCTCCTTTCCATAATTGTAAGCCACTTTCCTCTTTTAAAAATAAATGGACACAATTTCCTTCTAGCCGCAACACAGTCCCACAAAGAATATCTCCTTTTTCGGGTGGTTTAAATTTTTTATTTGCTGATGCTTCAAAATCTATAGTAACATACGCCTTTTTCTGAAAACGTCCTTTTAATAATTCACCAACTTTTTCATCTCCTTTAAACGGTATCGTTGATTTATACAGACTTTCTCTATACCAAATCGTTTTGATACTTATTTTATAGTCTTTTTGTACGGCTATTTGTTCATATAAATCTAATACTCTTTGCGTATCAATTCCATATATTGCTAGGAATGTCTCATTAGCTTGTGGATAAGTTCTACTATATAATTCAATTTTAAAGGCATATAAATCAGCTTTCCACTTTTTTAGATACTCTGTGATTTGTGCGTCGTATGTCGTTAAGCCCATATAAGCGATTGAAAGGGATGCTTCATATTGCTCAATTTGATGCTTCAATTGCCGAAGGTGTTCTTTTGTTTCCAACAAGTAAGTATACTGCTTTGCTAACTTTTGGTCATTCCAGAATCTTTTACTTGCTTTTTTCTTCTTCCGCTCTAAAATTTCAATTTCACTCAATAAGCGAACAAACGTTCTGCCTTCTTCTAATTTAGCAATCATTCGCCGTAGTTCGCTGGCATAATCTGCATAATCAATCTTTTCTAATTCTTCTAATAATAAATCTAAACCTAGTGGGTCTACCTCTAATTCAATCACTATTTTTGCTTCTTCCACTTTTACTTCAGCAATCAACTGATCTTCATTATCATGCAAATTTAATTGCTGAGCCAATGGGATAATTAAGTGCTCTTTAATCGTTCTTTGAAGTTGTCTCGCTCCATACGTTGGGCTGTATCCAATTTTAGCTAAATGATCATAAACCGCTGGGGCTATTTTTAGCTCCATGCGTCGAAACTGAATACCTTCTAATTTTTTAAATAGTTGAATCTCTCTTTCTACTACATAATGAATTACTTCACTAGACAAAGGAGCAAAAGGAATTACCTCATCTATCCGATTAAATAATTCTGGCCTAAAAAACTGTTGAACTGCACTCCTAAAATGAGTAGTTACTGCCTCGTCATCTATTTCTTTTTTTAGACTAATTCTATTTCCTTGCAAATTAGCCGCACCAATATTGGATGTCATGATGATAATCGTGCTACAGAAATTTACTAATTTCCCACTGCTATCTGTCAATCTTCCTTCACTTAAAACTTGTAAGAGTAAGTCAAAAAAGTTAGGGTGTGCTTTTTCTATTTCATCAAATAATAATACACAAAAAGGGGCTCTTCTTACTGCTGCTGTCAATAACCCGTCTGCTCCGTAACTCATTCCTGTCAGTCTCATTACAGAATAAGGATCTGCATACTCACTCATATCAAAACGCACTAATTTATCTCGACTTCCGAACATAAATTGAGCTAGTACTTTTGCTAATTCTGTTTTCCCAACACCTGTTGGTCCAACAAATAATAATGATGCTATTGGCTTACCTGTCTTGGTCAATGCTGTTTTTACGGAAGCCAATAAATCGACAATACTCGCTACTGCTTTTTCTTGACCAAAGACATTATTATTAAAATCTTGCTTGATTTTGGTGGGTTTCATTGGTACTTCTGGGTCTACCATAAACAAAGGCATTCCCGTTTCTTCACAGAAATATTTGACTACTTCTGAGCGTCCTAATACAACTCCTTTCTCTTTTCTTTCAGTAGGTTTTTGATTGATTAGTATACTTTCCAAAAAACGGATAGGTTTACCTGGTAAACCCGCATAAGGTGTAAATCTTCTATTCAGGCGAAGTGTCTCTTTTATCGCCTCTGTTTCAATGTTTATTTGCCGATTGGCTGCTAAGTCTTGGACTTTTTTTATAATAATTTCTTCTAAATCTTTTCTAGGTTCCCCTAATCGAATAAGCTGAAAATAAGACAAATAATTAGGACTTCGCAACTCTATTCGGGCTAATTCCTCTTCTGTGCACTCAGATACTAGCGTGACTTCTCCTCTTCCTATAAACGGTCGCATATAATCTGCCATACTTACACTATTCCCCTCGTATTGCCCGACTTCAAATAGCTCCATAAAATTGCGTACAAATAAAATATCCTTGGTCTTGGATAACTCTCGACAAACCATAGACAAACCATCTTGCCAACCCGTATTGCCTGTCAAATCTTTTATCATTACAGAAGCCGTTGTTTCCCAAAATTCTCCTTCAATCTTACGTTTATTCCGCTGTCGAATAATTTCCCAAACTAAGGCTGTTTTTCCCACTCCTGATGCACCCACTAATAAAACATTTCTATTAAACCGCCCTTTTAAAGCTTTGCTTAATTGGTCTAATGCTTCTTTTCGACCATAAACGACCCTTCGATTAATATCAATTTTTTGGGCTATTTTAGGCAGTAATAATTCTTGACTTCCATCTTCTAAGGCTTCTAATTCTTTTAGTGTTGGAAATTGTAAACTTATTTCTTTTTTTTCTACTGCTACTGATTCATACCAAATCGCAGCAATAATAGACTGGACAGATTTCAAACGCTCTTTTCGTGCAAATTCTAATAAAATTGCATCTTCTAAATTTTCTTCTAATAACGCCAAACTGTAAGCATAACTTTCTACTCCAAGGGTTGGCACTATTCCCCAAGTTCCTTTTTCTTTTTCTTGAAAAAAATAATCAAATTCTAACGAAAGGGAAGGATAACTAAGCTTATCTTTTGCGGGTGGTAAGCTAACAATTATTGTACCTTTTGTATATTCTCCTTCAACAAATTCATTTAAAATTTGGAGAAAATCTCCTTTATTTAATACTTTTCTTTGAAATACTTCTGCATATTTTCCTGCTAATAAATGCATCGGCTCATTAATACGTATAGCTTCTGCATCCATTAGAGGTACTTGAAGCGTATTGCCATCTGCTAGGTGCAATTTGAAAGCATAAAATGGTATATTGATTTTGTAAGCCATATTTGGAAAGAGAAATATTACTTCAATTTATTTGGGTAAAATACCAAATGTAAAAATTATTTGGGATAAGTACTTATTTTTACAGAAAATAGCACCTATTAATAACTATTGTTTAGTCATCAGTAAAAACAGCATAATGGGAGCAAGAATATTTAGTATATTTATAAAAACAGATGCTTTAGAAAAATTTCCATTAAAAAAAATAGCAGCAGGATTATTTCAAAATAGTAATATCAAACTAAACGAATATGGATATAGTCTAAAAAATTTAACTGTAATTAGGTATAAAAGTGGGATAAAATTATCGAATGCTGATTTAACCTTGGAGGTTCTAGAGAATCAAAATGAAAATTGGATTAAGAAAATTTATACTTTTTTTGAAGAACCAGAATTAATAATGGCATATATGATGTCAGAATATAACAACGCTGCTGGTTATTCTGTAATTGAAAAAGGGAAAATAGTACGGTATAGGTTTTTTGACCCTGGGGATGAAAAAATATTGTCAGGAGATTTTGGAGAACCTTACAATGAAGAAATTGAATCATTAGAAAAAATATCGAAGGAGAATTTTTTTGATATAGATAAACAGATGAGTTTTGCAAAAATGTACTATACTGGAAAAATAGAATTCTACCATGATGTAAACTTTATGATGGTAGAAAAATTGATAGCTAAGTTTTTAGGGTTTGAAGTTTTCGGGACTATTCCTGATAAAATAGACTACGGTTATATTGAATTTAATAAATCTACTATAAAATTTTGAATTGAAAAAAGCCGAATCATTAACAAGGCATCAACGTTTATTAGCAGCCTTCACTATTAATGTGAGACCATTATTTATGAATTTTTCAATAAAAAAATCTACGCTATATTTTATTTTTTTTATGGCCTTTTGTTTTATTGCCTGCCACGATGAGGCAGCACTAAAACAAGCTTTAATAGAAAAGATGGTCCAAAAAAAAATAGACAACCACATTACCATAAAAAGAACCGTGTGCTTTAAAGAAGCAATGACTGAAGCATTGGTTATTGCTGATTCCGCTATGATTAAAATGGCTTTAAGTAAGGTTGATACCAGTGGAAAAATTAATCGCCCCGCTAAACCTCTTCGTCCCGAAATTGATTTGCCCGTCGATACAACTCCTATTCGTCCTTTATTTGAAGATACCATTAGCCATAAAAAAGATACTACTTTGGTCTTAGATAAATCGGCTATTATTCAAATAGATACCGCATCTAGTGAACAGGATTCCTTAAAATAATCTGCTATGAAAATTTTTAGCTTGCTATTTTTACTACTTACTGTCATTTTTATTTCTTGTGAAAATGACAACCCTACATCACCCAATATTCAATCTCTTCCTGTAAATCTACCCATAAATCCTCCTGTAAAAGAGCGTAAACTAATTAGCTTTGATTATGATACTACTGTTTGGACAGACATTGGACTTATCGACACTACTATCGTACTAGATTTAAAATATGCCACTTCAGATAACTTTGTTAAAGAAAAAATGTATGAATGTGGTCGATGTTTTTTGCGACCTGAAGTGGCTAATTTAATCCTAAAAGCTCAGCAGCAATTGAAAAAAAAGGGACTAAGTTTAAAATTATTTGACTGCTACCGCCCAAAACCAATTCAAGAAAAATTGTGGGCGAAAGTCCCTAATGCCAATTATGTCACCCCGCCTTGGAAAGGCTCTATGCACAATCGAGGTGCAGCTATTGATTTAACTATCATCAACAAAAATGAAGGAGCATTGGATATGGGAACACCTTATGATTTTTTTGGAAAAGAAGCTCATCATACTTTTAACGAACATTCACCAACAATAAAAGCCAATAGAAAATTATTGAAAAATTTGATGGAGTCCTTAGATTTAAAACCGATTCGAACGGAATGGTGGCATTATTCTTATCAAAAAAAATCTTATGATATTAGTGAAATGCAGTGGGCTTGCCCAAATCAATAAACTACGGCTTAATTTTTGGACTACCGAAACAAAGGTGGTCTTCCAGACGTTACACTTCTGTTAATTTATGAAGGTTTCACACAATAATTTTGTTGAAATTTCTATTTTAACTTATTAATAATCAACTTAGTAGTGACAGAAAGAATCGTCACTCATTTTTTACATCCCTTAAATTTACTAATCACTCGATGGCGACAGCAACAGCAAA
>CAYMSC010000127.1:11136-13430 GCA_964392805.1 uncultured Saprospiraceae bacterium | reverse complement strand
GCGTGGTAAGTTCATAATTTGACAATGTTAAATTAATTTATATTTTGGCACTACGGTGAAAAGTGTGGGTTAAATTTTCTACAATGTGGATTATAGTATTGCACAACTCAGAGAGTTGTGTTACAGTTGCAACGAACAGGTAACACAACGCTCTGAGTTGTACCATTTTTGATTCACCCACACTTTTCACCGTAGTACCTATTTTTTAATATGAAAGGGGGGCAATCGGGATTATAAAGTGCTAAATTTACTTAAAACATTTTTAGCTATATATTTATTATCATAATTCTTTTCTATAAAATTTCGTGCGGCTTTTCTTAATGTCAATACTTTTGATTCATTATGAATAACCCAATGAATAATTTTAATGAATTCCTCTTGAGTATCGGCAATCAACACTTCCTGTTTGTGTTTGGCAGGAATCCCTTCTAATCCCAATTGAGTCGTAATGACCACTCTTCCTAATGCCATACTTTCTAAAATTTTCACGCGCATACCACTTCCAGAAAATAAGGGGACAATAGAAATAGGATATTTTAATAAGAACACACTAGCATCGGGAACTTCTCCATGTACGATTACTCCATTCCTTGCTATTTCGAAAATCGAATCAGGGGTGTTTCTTCCTGCTATATGAAGCTCCAGTTGAGGAAATTGCTTACGCAAATCCAGCCAAACCTCCTCTAAAAACCAATTTAACCCTTCTTGGTTGGGTACCCAATCTAAAGAACCAATAAAAGATAAAGCGGGAGGTTGGGGGTTTATTTCACTTAATTGATAATCCCTTATTGGTAGCCCAATAGGGGTTACTAAACTTGTATTTTTGTAGCCTAATTTTTGAAAATAAGCTAAATCTTTTTGGGTCATCGCCAATAGTAAATCATAATTCGCTAGTTGGGCAATTTCGTATCTTTTTAACTTGTAGACTAAATATTTTAAGTACCATTTTTTAGGTAAGAAGGTCGTATTTTCTGCTACTCGTTCCCAGATTTCAAACTCTACATTATGCGCTCTCATCACTATCTTTGATTTGGATATTTTTTTTATCAAAGGAAGATAAGGCGCAAAATAAACGCTTTCTAATTGGATAATATCAAAAGATGTATTTTTTAGCACTTTTGCTAATGCCTCAGAAAATTCAGTTGTTGTAAATCTTGAAATATGATAAGATTTTTTAGAAAAAAGATTTAAAAAAGCACCCACAGGTTCTGGGTGATTATCAAGGTAAACGGTGTGTATCGCTTCGTAATGATTAAATGTGCTTGGTAATTTATCTATTTCACAAAAATGTTTAATGGTATTAAAAGACAACAAGGTCAACGTTGCACCTAATCCTCGATAAGCCTTTGCCAAGGAAGTCACGGCAATAGACTCCCCATCTTTTAGTGGATAAGGAAATTTTCGACAAAGCTGAAGTATTTTCATAAGAGTGATTAAAATTACTATCTTTGGACATCAAATTAAGCGCAAAAATAAAATATTTAACAATAATGACGACCAACGAATTTAATTGGACTACTTCCGATAATATTTCCATCTATGCCAAAGAATGGAAGGTTGAATTTCCTAAGGCAGTAATTGCCTTAGTGCATGGTTTAGGGGAACATTGTAACCGCTATAATCACATGGCAGCATATTTTGCCCAACACAATATAGCAACTGTTGGGTATGACCGTCGAGGTCATGGTCAATCGGGAGGTAAAAAAGGACATACTCCATCCTACGATGCTTTTTTAGATGAAGTAGACGAATTATTGAAAATTACTCAAAATCGCTATCCTGTAACACCTATTTTTCTCTATGGTCACAGCATGGGTGGAAATATTTTATTAAAACATTTGATTGCTAGAAAACCCGCAGTAAAAGGTGCAATTTCTTCGGGTGCTTTTATAGAATTTCCAGACGCACCTCCCGCAATATTATTATTTATAGGAAAAATTATGCGGAAGATTTACCCTTCTTTTTCTCAAAGTAATAATTTGAAGGCGCAAGATATTTCTAGTGACCCAAAAGTAGTTGAGGCTTATATAAAAGACCCCTTAGTCCATGATAGAATTACCCCTGTTACCGCCTTGGGTATGGTAGAAGTAGCTAAAGAATTAGCGCAATATCGAGGTAATATACAGGTGCCTACCCTATTGATGCACGGCAATAAGGACAAACTAACAGGTTATAATGGAAGTAAACAGTTTTCAGAAAATGTCTCTGGTCAACTAAGCTATAAAGAATGGGACGGTTCTTATCACGAAATCCATAATGAAGCCAACCAAAAAGAGGTTTTTGATTATACGATT
>CAYMSC010000127.1:0-11036 GCA_964392805.1 uncultured Saprospiraceae bacterium | reverse complement strand
TCTGCTAATGTGCGGTAGAGCTACACTTGCAAAAAAGCCAAAAGAGCTAGAAGAAAGATATAAAGCAAAATTCAAGCAATCGGAATTGGCATTAAAAAATCCTTTGCCTAATTATAATATTGCACCAACACATTGGCATCCCGTTCTTACAAACGAAGAAAATGTGGCTTTAAATTTTTTTAAGTGGGGATTGATTCCTTCCTGGGCAAAAGAGGAGAAAATTGGAAGTAACTTAATTAATGCTAGGATAGAAACGATTTTAGAAAAACCAGCGTTCAAAGCTATTCATCGGAGAAGATGTTTGGTGCCTTATGATGGTTTCTATGAATGGAAAAAAATAGGGAAGGAACGCATTCCATATCGGATAATTTTGCCAGAAACACCTATTTTTAGTGTGGCAGGTATTTGGGAATCTTGGCAAAAAAAGTCAGGAGAAACCATCTATTCTTTTACAGTCTTAACCCAACCTGCTAATGAATTAATGCAGCCTATTCACAATCGAATGCCTGCTATTTTAGCACCTAATATGGAACGTTTATGGTTGGAGAATAATAGACCCCTTAAAGATATTTTACAATTAATTAATCCCTATCCGAGTCACTTAATGAGGGCTTATCGAGTATCTAGTAAGGTAAATAAAGTGAAAGAAAACAATGACTTACTTTTGAAGGAGGTCCCTGATATTGTACAAGGTTCTCTGTTTTAAAATAGGTCGTTTTACTCAACATTTATAGTTCATCGTTTGATGATGATATTGATTTTAAAAAGTTATTTTTTATTCATAAATTCGTTCTTTTACTTTCACACCAGTTTTAATATTGATACCATAAATATCAACATGCTTAACATCGGGTAAAATTCCTGATTCATCCGCATAAGCATAAATATTTGTCAAAACACTATCCTCACCATTAATAGCAATAATAGCTTTCCATGTATTACCCAATTTTCTTAGTTCAATTGCTCTTTCCTTATGCGCTCGCAACTTTATTTTTAAACTATTGGTCGTTTTTTCTTTGATTCTATAGCCATAAGCCAACCAAGATTCCAACCAAGACAACTCCCGTCTTTGACCAGTACTAGCATATTGTTTCCAATAATTATCAATGGGTTCTCTTAAATCTAACGAACCATCATCTTTCAAGTTCAAATCATAAACAATAGTGTGCTTATTCAAATTTCGTTGGATATAAAATAAACTCTTATCTGTTTGTTCTGGTCTAGGAAAATCTTCTGGCCAATCTTCTCGACCTACCCACTCTTGAGCGACTAATAAATTAGCTGTAAATATAAAAGTCGCTATAAAAACGAATAGCTGCATTTTCATAGAATATGTTTTTTTATGTTGAGTTGAGTGATATTCTTTTTTTAGCAAAAAAAAGGCTTAATCTTAAATAATCAAAGTCCTTATTGAGACATTATTAAAAATTTAACAACTAGTTTATAGTTCGGTTCATTATCCCTTAAAAACAAGCTGTTTTATTTAGTCGAAAGTTGTATTTTAGACGCTATGCTTACTTTTTTTAAGGTCAAAAAATTGGAGTTACCAGTTTGATAGTTGGTTAATCACTTGTCTAAATTGTTAGGTGGTAACATTGTCCAATTAAAAAAAGCCTAATAATTTTTTAGTCGATGCTTAATTATTATTTTGTGCCAAACTTAATAAAGGATAGATGAAAAAAAAAATACTTTCCAGTCAACGTAGACAATTCTTAAAAAATGGAGGGCTAACTGCCTTGTCTCTAGCCTTAGGTTTGGACCTTGTGTTTGCCAATAACTTACCAAAAGAAATTGAACCATTATTCTTAGCAAAGGATGTATTTAATTTGCCAGACAAACATCCTGAAATGACGGTACTCAACGACCGTCCAATTAATGCAGAAGCTCCTGCTCATTTATTAGATGAAGCATTAACCTCAGCAGACCGCTTTTTTGTTAGAAATAATGGAATTCCTCCAGCAAAAAATACAATAGACCCAGAAAAGTGGACGCTAACCATTGAAGGAGCATCTGCCAAGCAACCCAAAACCTATACTTTAAACGAATTAAAATCGCGTTTTAAAAATTATACCTACCAATTGACTTTGGAGTGTGGTGGAAATGGGCGAAAAGAGTTCAATCCGCCAGCCAAAGGCAATCAATGGTCCATAGGGGCAGTTGGCTGTGCAGCATGGACAGGTGTTCGATTAAAAGATGTTTTGGCAGATGTGGGTATGAAAAATGATGCGGTCTATATTGGTTATTATGGAAAAGACACCCATTTATCTGGAGACCCTGAAAAATCCCCAATTTCACGAGGCGTTCCTATCCAAAAAGCTTTGGAAGAAGAAAGTTTAATAGCTTGGTCAATGAATGGAGAAGCACTTCCTTATTTGAATGGTTATCCATTAAGATTGGTATTCGGCGGTTGGCCTGCCTCTTGTTCAGGAAAATGGTTATCAAAAATTGTCATCCGTAATAAAGTACATGATGGCACAAAAATGAAAGCACCTTCTTATAGTGTTCCTTGCAAACCCGTTCCACCTGGTTCAAAAGTGGCAAATGAAGATATGTGTATTATTGAGTCTATGCCCGTCAAATCTTTGATTACTTATCCTAAAACAGGGGCAACCATTAAATTATCCCAAGAATTGCCCATTAAAGGGCATGCGTGGGCAGGAGATTTAAGGGTTGCTAAAATGGAATACTCCATTAATTTTGGGGCCACTTGGCAAACTTGCGAATTAGAAAATCCTGCCAATAGATTGGCTTGGCAGTCATTTGCCGCTAAGGTAAAATTTCCACAAAAAGGTTATTATGAAATTTGGGCAAAAGCCACAGATAATCAAGGAATGGCGCAACCAATGGTTTTGCCCGGCTGGAATCCTAAAGGATATTTAAATAATGCTTGTCATAGAATTGCCGTAAAAGTTGTCTAATATGCCTATAAAAAATAAAAAGCCTTCTCCTTCTTGGCTCAACACCTTCAGTCTCTTAATGACAACGCTTAAAAGCATAACTTTACTAAGTTGTTTGGTTTTGTTATATGGGGTGTTTGGGGATAAATTTGATTTTAGTTTTCAAGCAGCAGAAAATACTTCTCTTGTGCAATCCTATTCCTCTACTACAAATCAAATTGATGACGATTGGGATAAGGTCGAGAATGGGATTCATCTTCAAACAGGACTTATTTATGCGGAAAATTTTGACATTATTCGGGGTCAATGTACCGCTTGCCACTCTGGTAAATTAATTGCGCAAAATAGAGCAACTAGGGAAGGATGGACACAAATGATTCGTTGGATGCAAGAGACCCAAGGGCTGTGGGATTTGGGTAGTAATGAACCCAAAATATTGGATTATTTAGCAACACATTACGCGCCGAAAGAAGTAGGTAGAAGAGCGAATATTGATGTAGCGGCTGTTGAGTGGTATATTTTGGATTTGGAAAATGAAAATTGAATAGCTGTTTATTCAATTAGCAGAAAGGGTAAAGTACCGTTTGATGTACAAATTCCCAACGGATTAGTTTCCCAACGGATTCAATATTTATAATTAGACATAGGTGTAATAGGGATTTGTCCATTTTTACATGGGGCAATTGGGATTTGTCCCCAAGTCCCGCTAGGGACTAAACATGGGTAGCCAATAAAATAAGCAATTAATTACGTCTAAACGTGCCGTAGGTACGCAACATAGGTTTCAAAATCATGTTACGTACGGCACGGCAAAACATCAATAATATCCCTTTTTCTACCCATGTTTAGTACCGACTGTGTCCGTATGGACTGCACTATTTAAAGGGGACAAACTCTAATTGCGCTCTTCTTGCATTCATTATTTTTTTAATGTGTTAAAATAATTTTAATTCCCTCTTTTAGATTGGATTTTTTTTTCTTTTTTAAGAATTTTGAGGGAATTATTATTTTTCATCACAACTTTAAATTATTTTAAAATGAAAAAAACAGGTTTGTTTTTTATTTTGAGCTGCTTTCTTGTTTTGATGTCAAGTAAGAATACGTTTTGTAATTCTTATGTTAAGACAGAAAGCCACGAATTTTCGGACACCACAAGCATGAAGCTTAAAGGAGACCACAACTTCATTAATTGGACAGGGTACAAAATTGGTGGGCAGCACACAGGAAAAATCAGTGTAAGCACTGGTGAATTAATTTTTATTGATGGGGCTTTTAAAGGAGGGAGTTTTGAAATAGATATGAATTCTATTTCAAACACCGATATAACAGACGAAGACACCAATGCTAAATTAGTAGGGCATTTAAAGTCTCCTGATTTTTTTGGCGTAGAAAAGTATCCAACTGGTAAATTTGTAATAGACAAAGTGATTGCCTATGGACCGAGCGGCGAAAATCAAAAAAAATACAAAGTAGCTGGAAACTTAACGCTCAAGGGTATCACAAAACCCATAAAATTTGTTATGACTTATTATGATTATGAAACTAGTATCTCTATAAGTGCTAGAATTGATTTTGACCGTTCAGATTTTGATATTCGATATGGGTCAGGAACATTCTTCGATGATATTGGCGACAAGGTGATTTATGATAATGTACTCCTAGATGTAAGTTTAGCGATACTAAAATAAATGTTTTATAGCTAATAAAATATTGGCTATTTTTTTCAAAGTCCATTGGAAATTATATCAATTGAGTTGAAATAGCAACTCAATGAAATTAATTTTCAATGGATTTTTGACTTTTAGTAGTTCTCTATATTAAAACATGTTTTGATTATTGCTAAAAATATTCCTTCCTTTAAATTTGTTGTAAATACCTCTAAACCAATTATAAATAGCTGTTTCTGCCGCTCAAACAAACTAGATAAGGAATCCTGTTTAAAAAAAATTAGCCATCTTTTAACTCAACTATCAACTTTTTTACAATCAATCATTTATTAACGAAAAATTAAAGGTCAAATTTGTTACTTTTTAGGCATTATGTGTCAAAAGGTCGTATCTTTGCGCCCGTTTTGGGCATTAACTCATTAATGGAGTTCTCTACTCAAAAAACAGGAATGACTTTTAAAAGTCCTATTTCAACCATTCAAAATTAGATTATGGATATTAGGAATATTGCAATTATTGCCCACGTAGACCACGGTAAAACCACCCTGGTAGACAAAATGATTTTAGCTGGACAGCTTTTTGGTGACCATGAAAAGCCTGGCGAATTAATTTTGGATAACAATGATTTAGAAAGGGAAAGAGGAATTACCATTGTTTCTAAAAATGTTTCCATCACCTATAAAGGGGTAAAAATCAATATCATTGATACACCTGGTCACAGTGACTTTGGTGGTGAAGTTGAGCGAGTTTTGAATATGGCGGATGGTGTTATTCTTTTGGTCGATGCCTTTGAAGGTCCAATGCCACAAACTAGATTTGTTTTATCAAAAGCTATCGAGCTAGGTTTAAAACCTTTGGTAGTTGTCAATAAGGTAGATAAAGAAAACTGTACACCAGAAGAAGTACACGAAGCAGTATTTGATTTGATGTTTGAATTGGATGCTACTGAAGACCAATTAGACTTCCCAACAATTTATGGTTCTGCGAAGTATGGTTGGATGAATTATGACTGGAAAGAACAAACAGATAATATTACGCCTTTATTGGATTCAATTATCAAAAATATTCCTCCACCAAAGGTAAGCGAAGGAACAACGCAGATGTTAGTGACTTCTTTAGACTATTCTAACTTTACGGGAAGAATGGCAATTGGTCGTTTGGTGAGAGGTGAATTAAAAACAAATACAGACATCGCTTTAATTAATAAAGAAGGCGAAGTCAAAAAACATAGAATTCGTGGATTATTTACTTTTGAAGGTTTAGGAAAGGTAAAGGTAGATTCCGTAAAAGCAGGAGATATTTGTGCCATTCAAGGAATTGAGGGCTTTGATATTGGCGATACGGTAGCAGATGTAGAAAATCCTGAAGCATTGGCAACGATTGCGATTGATGAACCTACCATGTCGATGTTGTTCACCATTAATGATTCTCCGTTTTTTGGTCAGGAAGGAAAATATGTAACGTCTCGACACATTAAGGAAAGACTAGAAAAAGAATTAGAAAAGAACTTGGCACTTAAAGTAGAACCGACTCAATCTGCTGATTCTTTTAGAGTTTTTGGTCGTGGCGTATTACACTTAGCCGTATTGATTGAAACAATGAGGAGAGAGGGCTATGAATTGCAGATTGGTCAGCCTCAAGTTATCATGAAAAAAATTGACGGTGTCACTAGTGAACCCATAGAGCAATTGACTATTGACATTCCAGATGAAACATCTGGGAAAGCGATTGAAGCAGTGACTAAGCGAAAAGGAATGATGTTGTCAATGGAACCAAAGGGTGGTCGACAATTATTGCAATTTGAAATCCCTTCAAGAGGTATTATCGGCTTGAGAAGTTATTTAATAACAGCTTCGCAAGGAGAAGCAATTATGACCCACCGATTCAAAGAGTTCCAACCACATAGAGGAGAAATCCCTGGTAGAATCAATGGTTCTTTAATCAGTATGGAACAAGGAAAAGCAATTCCTTTTTCTATTAATAATCTTCAGGAAAGAGGTAAATTCTTCATTACTTCAAATCAAGAAATATATGAAGGACAAGTAGTTGGCGAAAATAGTCGTCCTGGTGATTTGGTCATCAATTTGACCAAAACTAAGAAGATGTCTAACATGCGTTCTGCGGGTAACGATGCAAAAGTAAAAATTGTGCCACCAGTCGTATTTACTTTGGAAGAAGCTTTAGAATACATCCAAGAGGATGAATATGTAGAAGTGACACCAGGGTCCATTCGCTTGAGAAAGACCTTCTTGAAAGACCATGAACGTAAGCGTAATAAAAATAAGGCATTGGCACCAGCTTAATGTTTTACGAATATAGAAGTAGTATCTTTACTGCTTTCAAATTAAGGCGATTCCTTTTGGATTCGCCTTTTTTTGTTTAAAAAGGTTGAAACAGATAACATATGGGCGCAATTGGGATTTGTCCCTAAGTCCCGTTAGGGACTAAACAGGCGTAGTCAATACATTACTGGACATTTTAGAAGTCAGACCGTCAATTTAATTGACTGCCTGCGGTCAGACAATATAGGTTTAAAATTCTGATTGTCAGGTGCTTGTATTTTTAAAGTCTGACCTCTGACCTCTTTTGTCCAGTAGTAAGGGTAGTCAATTAAATATTAATACAAATAGTATAATATCTGTCATTTCTCTATAATTTCTTTTTTGGTTTCCAAATTAGCATCATTCTTGTAACTATTCTAACAAACAAAAAACAATGGAAGTTAAGCTTCCAAAATAAGCATACTCACCTCTAACACTGCGACCCCCAATAGAGATAACTCATAGCAAGCAAGCCATAAAGGACTTTACTTTTCCCTATTTTATTTTCAAAAACCGTATTAGCCATCAAGTTACTACCACTTGACCGATGTAGTAATAGGGCTAATTGAAAAATTGCAGCACCTATGAGAGTAACGTTTAGCTTTTTATTTATTTTCTATTTTACTACCGCATCAATTACTCAAAATTGTTTTAGTGCCAATATCGAATCTGGCACTTTAGATGGATTTACTGCTTTTACTGGAACAATTAACGAATCGGGCAATGTGATTTTAGAACAACAAGGAATCGATTCTTCCCGACACCGAGTTATGCACATCAGCGAAGGGTTTGATACCATCGCTTTGCGGCATTGCGAGATTAATAAGTTTTTACCCGTTGTACCGAAAGATGGAGAACAATTTACCCTGCGCCTTGGAAATGCTTATGCAGGGGCAGAATCAGATTTGATTGGACTAAAGTTTAGGGTAACACCCGACATGCCTTTTTTCCAATTGCGATATGCCGTAGTCCTCAATGACCCAGAACACGAAGAATTTGAACAACCCCGCTTTGAATTAAAGATATTAGATGAAAGCAATACCGTTATTCCTTGTGGCGAATATAAAGTAAAAGCCGCCCCTGAAATTCCAGATTTTGAAAGTTGTAGAGAAGGTTGGCGGATACGACCTTGGACAACGGTAGGTTTTGATTTACAACCCTACATCGGACAAAATTTATTGATAGAATTTTTAACAACCGATTGCACACAGGGTGCGCATGCTGGTTATGCCTATTTAGAAGCCACTTGCAAACCGTTCAAAATGGAAGTGAAAGAGCATTGTCCTAAAGATGCGGTCACTACTGCAAGCATAAGTGAGGGATATAACCAATACCTATGGAATACAGGAGAAACCACCACTTCCATTAATATTCCTAACCCCGAAGAACATAGTGAATATGCCGTGACAATTACTAGTGCTACGGGTTGTTCCTTTGTGATGAAAGATACCTTAGCATTCTCCTATCCGCCTAAATTTGTACCAGAAAGGGATGTTACTTTTTGTAGAGATACTCAATTTTGGTTTACACCAAAAGGAATGCCGCTTTTTGAACTCTCCTCTCCCACTCTAGGCATAACAGCAGATTCATTTTTGATTGGAAATGACCGCCCTAATTATACATTCGTTTCGGCTAATGCTAATAATTGCTACAGCGATACCCTGACGTTTAGCTTATCAAAAGCTCCATTACCGATTGCTTCCACAGAAAGTATGCTTGCTTGTTTTGGAGACAATGACGGAAGGTTAACCGTAAATTCTTCTACTGATTTCCCACCATTAAATTACCGTTGGTCTAATAATGCGACCAACTCGGAATTAACTAATTTATCAGCAGGAAATTATACCGTAACTATTTCAGATGCTATTAATTGTCAAGCTATTTCAACGCTTACCGTTCACTCACCTCCTGAATTGGACTTAAATAATATAGATATGCAGCCTATTACTTGCAATGGCATGAACAATGCGGCAATAGCCATAAATCCAGTAGGAGGGGTTCAACCTTATGAATATAAATGGAGTGCACAGCCAAGAAATACCAATAATTTAAACAATCTAGGCGCAGGAAATTATTCGGTGACGGTTATAGATGCAATGGGTTGTACGGATGAAGATAGTGTAGCTATTTATGAGCCTGACCCTTTATTGTTGGAGGCAATTGCAACCAATACTACCTGTTTTGCTGAAGAGGATGGAACGATTGATTTAGCGATGGAAGGTGGCGTTGCCCCTTATACGATTACTTGGGGAGAAGAGACTTTTGAAAGCGATGCTTTTCAAGCAAATGTAGGCGCAGGAAATTATTCGGTGACCCTTACGGATGCAGTAGGTTGTACGGAGGAAGATAGCGTAGTCATTAATGAGCCTGACCCTTTAGTATTGGAGGCTTTAGCGACCCAAATTACCTGTTTTGCTATGGAGGATGGAACGATTGATTTAGCAATGGAAGGTGGCATTGCCCCTTATACGATTACTTGGGAAGAAGAGACTTTTGGAAGCGATGCCTTTCAGGCAAATGTAGGCGTAGGAAATTATTCGGTAACCCTTACAGATGCAATGGGATGTATGGACGAAGATAGTGTTTCTATTGAGGAACCTACTCCATTATTATTAGATGCCGCAGCGACCAATGTTAGCTGCTTTGCTATGGAAGATGGAACGATTAGTTTAGCGATTGAAGGCGGTATTGCCCCTTATACAATTTCTTGGGAGGATAATGCTTTTAAAAGCGATGCTTTTCGAGCAAATGTAGGCGCAGGAAATTATGTGGTCACCCTTACAGATGCAATGGGATGTACCAACGAAGATAGTGTTTCTATTAATGAACCTGACCCTTTAGTATTGGAGGCTGTAGCGACCAATGTCACCTGTTTTGCCAATGAGGATGGAACGATAGATTTAGCAATTGAAGGCGGCATTGCCCCATATACGATTACTTGGGAAGATGATGCTTTTGAAAGTGATGCCTTTCGAGCAAATGTAGGTGCAGGTACCTATCGAGCCTTTATTATCGATGAAATAGGTTGTGAAAAAGATATTGCTATTTCTATTAAACAACCAACGTTATCAAAAGCTTGTGGCACTTATATTCCAAATATCTTCTCTCCAAATGGAGACAACTTAAATGATCACTTTTTTGTAATAGGAAGCCTTTCTGATATCGCCATGAAAAGTATGCAAATTTATAATCGTTGGGGAGAACTAGTTTATGAAAACCAAGGGGAATGTACTGAAATAGGCAATGAAAGCTGTGGGTGGAATGGGCTTATCAATAATCGTCCTGCACCAGTTGGGGTTTATGTTTATTTGATTACCATTGAAATACCCAGTCAGCGCAAACCTATTTTGTTTACGGGAGATGTGACGTTGACGAGGTGATTTTTAAAGGAAAATTAAATGGTATTTCGTTTTAAAAAATTATTAATCAGAAAATTTTGTCTGAGTAAAATTTATTGTAAGAAAAAATTATTAAAAATCTATAAAAGAGGTATTGTTGATGTTTTGCCGTGCCGTAGGTAAGTAGCATGATTTTGAAACCTATGTTGCGCACCTACGGCACGTTTAGACATGATTATTTCCTTATTTTATAGCTACCCATGTTTAGTCCCTAATGGGACTTGGGGACAAATCCCAATTGCGCCCAAATTTGGCATATCTTGCCCAAAATGATTTTTTGGATTAAGCTCACTGTTTGATGGTTTGGCGAACCTATTATAACCTGCTATATTATTTTAAATGCTCTACTACAAACCACTTAGTCATTAGCGGCAGTCTATCCATTTTTATCGTAAGCAGATACATTCCATTTTCATATCCATTCAAATCAATTGAAAAAGCATCAATCCACCTACTACAATCTGTCCATCTACTGCTGTAAAAGATAAATTAGCACAGTTAGCAGAATCGTTTGTATTGCTACCTCCACCCTCAGTTACCATTACTATTTCCTCTAGATAGCATGAGGAACCATCATTACCAGATTGGTTAATCTTTACGCTATATTCTCCTGCTACTAAATCGGGAATAACTTGCGTCTCCCCACAATTACCATCACAAATAGTAACAATTTGCCAGTCTGTATTGCTCCCGATAATTTCTATACTCCAAACGGGATAAAAGAGTGATTTTGAAAAGAGGTCAGAAGTCAGA
>CAYMSC010000126.1:0-13470 GCA_964392805.1 uncultured Saprospiraceae bacterium | reverse complement strand
TAATTTTATCTTGATGTTTTACCCAATGTACTTTTTCTATTAAATCCCCTTCCAAACTCTTGAATTTAACAGAATCAGATAAATAAATATCTCCGGATTCAATCGCATTACGCAAAGTATGATACAGATACATTTCATACCGAGCCGTTCCATCCTGCTCTGTCAGAATGTATTTCTTCATTTGTTTAGGAATGAATGCTTGGGTCAAAGTTTCTATGCCTACCTGCTGAGGTGTTTTATTTTCATCGAATATTTTTTGCATGTTTAATGCTGCAACTAATATCTCATTCGTGGGAGTATTGGCTTGAAAATACAGGTGACGGAATAAGAACCGTAAGTTATAGCTGACTTTACGCCGAAGTTGGGCATAATTTCTCCAACGTATTTCCATCTTGTCTTCTTCTTTTTCTCGGATATGATTGCCTAAGATTATTATTGGGACAGGAATTGTTTTCTTTTATGCTGTCACTCCTGTTGTTAGAGAAAATTTCAATATTGGCCTGCCAAAAGCAGGAAAATGGAGAGAAATATTAAATAGTGATAATAAAAAATACGGCGGTAGTGGTGTTGGAAATAAGGACATTATCCAATCAAATGACTTCAGTACACATCACAAACCTTATTCACTTAACATTACGTTACCACCTTTAGCGGTTATAGTTTTTGAACAAATAGGCTAATTTAACTTTATAATAGTAAGTAGCTGCAGGGATTCGATTTTCAATCCCCTAATCAATTAAATCATGACCATCAAAACTTTAGAACCAACCATAGAAAAAATAGACAAATATTGAAATCCTCGGTCTGAATGATGAATTAATTCTTTGATATTATAAAAACGATTAATTTAAAAAACTTTTAAAGAGTAAAAACAACTTAAAATAGGCATAGAGTTATTTTGATACATTTTTGAACTTAAATCATCTTAAATAACTTTTCCTCAAAAAAATTATTTTAATCCTAAAGCTATTTTGCCCATTTTACGTCAAATTTTGTTTCTTATAGACCACCGGAGTCATGCCATATTCCTTTTTAAAAACAGTAGTAAAATAAGATTGGCTAGAAAAACCAACAGAATACATGACTTCATTGACTGGTTTACTAGGGTTGTTTTTAAAGATATAAGCAGCTTTTTTTAGTCTAAAAGTGCGGATGTATTCCTTTGCATTAATGCCCGTCAAAGCTTTAAATTTTCGATAAAATTGAATGTAGGACATGTGTGTAGCTTTAGCGAGGGTATGAACATTCAGTTCACTATCTGTATAATTTGCTTCGAGTATCTCTTTAATTTTTTGAAGAAAGATTTCTTCTGCGGTTTCTACTTTCTCAGTAGTAGGTTCCATCATCAAATTTTTCTTGTGGAAAGAGGCTTCTTTTTGTTTGGTATTGAGTAAATTATTGACTTGTAATTCCAGTAACTGGGGCGAAAATGGTTTGGTCAAAAATACATCACCACCTTCTTTAAAAGCTGTTTTTTGACTTTCATAATCAGTTAGTGCTGTTAATAAAATAAGGGGAATATGGCTCGTTCTTACATCTTTTTTCAATTTTGCACTTAGCTCAAAGCCATCCATTTTTGGCATCATTACATCAGAGATGATGAGGTCAGGAGTTTGGTCAATGGCTAATTCAAATCCTTTTTCACCGTCGTAAGCTTGTAAAACAGTAAAGTTTTCTATAAAAATATTTTCAATAAATTGTTGAATCCCTAAATTGTCTTCCACCACCAAAATTGTTCGTAGTTCTTGATTTTTATTTTTTGGCGGAGGATTTAATACTAATTCTTCGGCTGCAATAAATTTATCCTTGGAAGTAACCTCCTCAGTCGCATCTGTGATGTTATAATTTTTCTTTCCGATTGGTAATAAAATTTCAAAACTAGTACCATTATCCTCTATACTCGAAACATCAATTTTACCCTTATGTAAATCTATTAGTTTTTTTACCAAGGATAAACCAATGCCACTACTGCCAAAAAGGCTTTTGCCTTGTTTGCCTTGAAAAAATCGTTTAAAAATATTTTGGACCTCTTTATCTGACATCCCCTTCCCAGTGTCCGCTACTTTAATCGAGGCGATATTGTCTGCTAACAAATCCATGGAAATCACTACTTTTCCACCTTCTTGGGTATATTTAAAAGCATTAGATAACAAATTAAAGAGGATTCGTTCTACCACAGCAGGATCAAACCATCCTACAAATGCTTCTTCAGGCACATTGACAACTAAGGTAATCTTCTTATCGATAGCATAATCTTTAAACGCCTTTGCTGTTTTGTGTACAAAATTGCCTAAATCATTTTTAGTCACGACTAATTGTTGTACACCTTCTTCTACTTTCCTAAAATCAATTAAGGTATTCGTTAGATTTAGTAACTTCTGCCCATTATTGTTAATGTTAAGTACCAAATTTTTAAGGTCGGGATGTAACTTAGGATGGTTCAGAACTCTTTCTAAAGGACTTATAATTAGCGTTAGAGGAGTTCGGAATTCATGACTAATGTCTGTGAAAAATTTAAGTTTTGCCTCATTAATTTCTTGGATATGCTTGATGGTTCTTTCTTCCTCTTCAACTCGTCGCCTCAATTCTAATACATAATTTAAATACCGATAAATTAGATACCCTAATATGCCTAAGAAAATAGCATATAGTAATTTAGCGATATTGGATAAATAATAGGGCTTTTCTATAGTCAAATCAATAGAAGTAATCGTTTCACTTTCCAATCCATCCCCATTAAAACTTTTTAAAAGAAAAGTATAATCTCCTGAATTTAAGTGGGAATAATTGGCAAAACGTTGTGCATTACCTACTGTTATCCAATCTTTATTAACGCCTTCTAATTTATATTGAAAGGAGTTTTTATTAGTAGCAGCATAATGCATTGCAGCAAATTCAAAAGTAATTTGATTGAGAAAATAGGGGAGGGACAAAGATTGAGTTTGCCATATAGGCTTGTCTAATACTTTTATTCCTTGAATAACTTGATTCGGTGCAACAGCTTGATTAAATATTTTGAAATTAGTAATAATGGCGGAAGGAGGGTATGGGTTTTTAACGATATTTTGAGGATTAAATAGGGTTAACCCCTTTAGACCGCCCATAATGAAATAACCATTTTTTAATGCCCTATAGGAATTCTTCCGAAAGTTATTTGCCGAAAGACCGTCCTCCATATTGAAATGATGCACTATGTTTGATGTTGGATGATACTTAACAATTCCTTCATCCGTACTCATCCATAAAAACCCGCTTTCATCTTCCAAAATACTGTATATAGCATTATTTGGTATGCCTTCTTTCTTCGTAATTCTTTGAAAACCCACTACTTTTCTATTAGCATCAAAAAGGACTTTATTTAATCCACCTCCAAAAGTTCCAACCCAAATATTTTGCTGTTTATCTTTTAAAAGACTGAAAATTTGATTGTTTCCTATACTTTTTTCGTTAGTTGATTCAAAATAGTAACTATGGTCTTGGCTGCCATTTTTCTCATTTTTTAATAAAAATAAACCATCCCTTGACCCTATCCAAAGTCCTGAAAATTCGTCATATAATAGGGTGTTAATATTGAGGCTACTACCATCTTTTTTTAGCCTTAATTTGTCTATTTTTTCATAATTAAAATTATTGTTTAAAAGGTCAGACAAACCATTATAGAGGTTGATTTTATATAAATCTGTATTGGTAGACAACCAAATAATAGTATCTATTTGAATAATGGCGGTAATCGGAGCCTGTTTAATGGACTTAAATAAAGCGTTTTGTCGGTCCAACTCTACAAACATATTCTTTTGACCATCATATATTTTTAGTCCTTTCGAAGTCCCAACTAGCATTATGTCTTCCTTGGTTTCAAGTAGGCAAGTGATGCTTGAATTTGATAAATAGTGGTTAAAATTAGTTTGATAAATATTACCAACTGTAAAAGAATCTTTGGACACATTTACACCGTTTTGAAAAGTGCCCACCCAAAGTCTTTGTTTGCTGTCAATAGTCAATCCACTTATCAAATTACTAGACAGACTATTTGGGTTAAAGTATTCCGCGCCTATATTTAAAAAAGGTTTGGTATTCAGGTCAATTTTATTGAGTCCACCATGAGCGGTTGCCAACCAAATAACGCCCGATTTATCTAGCATAATATCGTTGATAATATTGCTACTTATGCTATTAGGAATAGCAGGTTGAGTTAGATATTGATGGACTTGCCCATCTTTTTTATTGAAAACGAATAAACCGTCATTATAGGTACCAATAGTTACATAGGGGGATTGGTCGGTTAATAAACTATTAATACGGTATCCATTTAAGGGCAATTTCTTAGAGAAATTTTGGGGTTTGGCATCCCAGTCATAACTATATTTTTCAGCCGTTTTAGAAATTGTTAAAAATTTCAATTTATTCATACAGCCGATCCAAATTACTTGATTGGCATCCTCTGAAATAGTTTGGACGCGAAACCTTTTTTGACGTTTATTGCCTTCCAAGGCTAAATGCTTAAAAGAACCATCCGTTTCCTGTTTGAGGTGATAGATACCCTTGTTTGTCCCTGCCAAAAAAGAGGAATCTGATAAAAAATGAATAGCGGTAAAAGTAAGCGTAGGTGGGAAAATAGACTGGTCTTTTTGAAAGACATCTACTTTAGTAAGGTCAAATTGATTAGCCGTGTCCTTTGCCTTTAGTTGATAAATTCCTAAGGAGGTAATGACCCAGATTGCTCCATTTGGTCCTTCAACAAGGTCAAAATAAGTTAGATTTTTTTCAATAAGGTTATTAAATTGATTTATTCTTAAGAAATTATCCGAATTGGGTTGGTATAAACAAAGTCCTTTGGCGGTTGCAAACCATAAATTTCCTTTACGGTCTTCAAAAACTTTTATTACGACATTATTAATTATACTGGAAGTATCACTAGGTATATGATTATAAGTAGTAAATGAATTGCCATCATATTTAATCAATCCATTTGGTGTTCCCATCCATAAAAAGCCTACTTTATCTTGAAGAACACTCCAGATTGTGTTTTGATTTAAGCCTTCTTGATTAGAAATTTGTTCGAAAAGAAAAGGAGGGTGGTCTGTATTACTTAGTAGTACCTGAGGAAGGTATAGCAGGAAGTAACAAAAGATACTTACCTTTTTTAACTGACTGATTGTCATTTGTGTAAAGCTAAATCGGTTAAGGTTTTCCTTCATAAAAGGATGGTTTATCCAATGTGGATTTACGAGTAATTGATAAAAAAGTTTTATAGATTTATATTGCGCCATAAATAAGCCATTTGAATCAATAGGCTACTGATGTAATCGGAGATATTCTGATGGACTCATCCCTTTAATTTTTCTAAATTGCTTATTAAAATTTGAAATATTATTAAATCCAGATTCATAACATACTTCGCTAATAGTAACCTTATTTTCCATTAGTAATTTACAAGCATAGCCTATTCTAATTTCAATTAAATACCGAGAAAAAGTCTTTCGATGCACTCGCTTAAAATATCGACTGAAAGCCGATGGGTTCATTTCTGCAATGGCGGCTACTTCAGATAAACTAATAGATTTTTTAAAATTTTTGAAGATGTACTCATGCGTTTTGTCGGAACCTTCTCTAATTTTTGTATTTCGATATCCTTCACTTGACAACAGGTTAGTTTCATCATGTTTTGCCAATTTATACAATATTTGAAGTAATTGTAATAATTTTGAAAAATCATTCGATTCTGTTAGCAAGGTGGCTATATTTTCTGCAATAGGGAAATTTAAATTTGTAAAACGGATGCCTCTTTTCGCTTTTTTAAATAATTGCCCTAAAATTTCAGTTGGGGGTAATTCTAAAAATTGGTGGCCTACAAAATCTTCTCTAAAATGAATACTGTACCCTGAAGCGATTAAATCAGAACCTTCTTGAAAATAATTTTCATCGTTTAACCACATGTGTGGTAAATTCTTTCCGATTAATACAACTTCGCCCGGTTCAAATTTTTCTATACTATCTCCTACAAATCTAGTACCAGTACTTTCATTGATTACAACCAATTCCAATTCAGTATGATAATGCCATATCTTCAAGAAATTAGGGTACCTATTTTCTCTGACGACAAAGGGCTGACTTTGTGCTGGACTTCTATCTAATAATCTAGGTTTCAAAGGCTAAATTTTTTAAATATTATTTAGAGAACAATAGTTTTTTGACAATAATTGAAACTGTATATTAATATTGAGCAAATAAAGCATCACAATTGCAATATAGGTGGACTGTTCTTATTTTTTCCTTGTATTATAAAAAAAATAGTATTTAGGCAAAAATAGTATCAATATTCGTTAAAAAAGTGGTAGTGACCCCTTAAAAAACGCTCTATTTTTGTGAAAACATTACTAATAAAGTAAATTGGAAAAATAGAGCGTACAAAATAGAATAAACAATAGTTAGTCGATTTTTTAATTTATTTCACTCTCTTTTTTTTCTGCTAATCCTTTTTTAAAATTTTTGAATGCAAAGCAATTTATTAATTACAGGTATTGAGGTAAAAGATATTCGTTTTCCGACCAGTAAATCCTTGGACGGCTCAGATGCTATGAATCCAGACCCAGATTATTCAGCAGCTTATGTTATTTTGAAAACGAACCATCCAGATAACTTAGAAGGACATGGTTTAACCTTTACGATAGGTCGAGGTAATGAATTATGTGTTGCAGCTATTCATTCATTAGCACATTTAGTTGTCGGTAAAACGCTGAAAAGCCTTACGGATGATATGGGAGGTTTTTGGAAAATGATTACTGGAGACAGTCAATTACGTTGGTTGGGGCCAGAAAAAGGAGTGATTCACTTATCTACGGGAGCTATTGTTAATGCCGTATGGGATTTGTACGCTAAAGTGGAAGGAAAACCACTATGGCAATTATTAGCGGATATGAGTCCTGAGGAATTAGTCAATTGTGTAGATTTTACTTATATAACGGACGCTATTACAAAGGCAGAGGCCTTACAATTGTTAAAGGATAAAGCAGCTACTAAAAAAGAGCGCATAGCTCAACTACAAGCCAAGGGATATCCTGCCTATACCACTTCAGCAGGTTGGTTAGGGTACTCCGATGAAAAAATGAGACGATTGTGTCGGGAGGCGAAAGGGGAAGGTTTTACTCATTTAAAAATGAAGGTGGGCTCAAATTTGGAAGATGATATGCGAAGAGCAGCTATCATTAGAGACGAAATTGGAGATGACCTAAGATTGATGATGGATGCTAACCAGAAGTGGGATGTAGATGAGGCGATTGAAAATATGGCAGCATTAGCAAAATATAATCCTTATTGGATAGAAGAACCAACAAGTCCAGATGATATTTTAGGACACGCAAAAATAGCTAAAGCAGTAGCGCCTATTAAAGTAGCTACAGGAGAACATTGCCAGAATAGGGTAATGTTTAAACAATTGATGCAAGCCAATGCCATCGAAATTTGTCAAATTGATAGTTGTAGAGTAGGGGGAGTGAATGAAATTTTGGCGATTCTTTTAATGGCAGCAAAATTCAACATCCCAGTATGCCCTCATGCTGGTGGAGTAGGCTTATGTGAATATGTTCAGCATTTATCTATGATAGATTTCATTGCCATTAGTGGTTCTTTGGAAAATAGAATTATAGAATATGTAGACCATCTACATGAGCATTTTCATGACCCAGTTATTATCCAAAACGGACACTATATGCCTCCATCAATGCCAGGATATAGCATTGAAATGAAAAAAGAGTCATTGAAAGCCTATAGTTTTCCGAATGGAGTAATATGGCAAGAAGAGTTGTTGGCTAAAAAGGAAAAGACCTATAGTATAAAGCAAATAGTATAAAGCAAAGTTTGAAGTTTTTATCAGATAGATGACCTTCTTAAGGTCATCTATTTTCAAATTTGCTTAAAAGATTTTATCGGATAATACTATTTTCCATTTATTACTTTCCCATATAAGTCAAAGAGAGAATCATTAAGGGATTGACTAAATGTTTGGATAGCAAATTTTTTGGAAAATTTGCTTGAGCACCTTTGAAAAAATAAATTGCTTGTTGCTCTAATATCCAATCACCAATTTTTTATTAAAATGGTAATTTCTTTATACAGCTTATACTATTTCTCAGTAGCAGGTAATTTGTTTTTTTTGTGTAAAAAAAAAGCTTTATCATTATTAATCAAATGCAGTAAATGAAATTTAATTTAAAAAATAAAGTAGCCGTCATTACAGGAGGAGGAAGTGGAATCGGCAAAGCTATATCCGAAACTTTTGCTGAAATGGGCGCAATTGTTCATATTTTGGATATGAATGTGGAGGCAGGACGGCAAACAGCTAGTGAATTGACGCTAAAATATGGTGCTGCTTTTTTTCATAAATGTGATGTAACTAAGCAAAAAAAGGTGGAAAAGGTTTTCAATAATTTAGGCACTAAAAAAGGAATTGATATATTGATTAATAATGCAGGAATTGGATTTGTTGGCAATATTGAAAATACGGAAGAGGAAGACTTTGATAGGCTATTCAATGTAAACGTTAAAGGCGTATTTAATTGTATGAAAGTCGCTATTCCTTTTTTTAAAGAGCAAAAAGGAGGTACCATTATTAATATGGCATCTATAGCCTCTTCAGTTGGTATTTCCGATAGATTTGCCTATTCTATGTCCAAAGGGGCAGTTTTGACTATGACTTATTCTGTTGCAAAGGATTATGTGGGGGATAATATTCGATGCAATTGTATTTCTCCTGCAAGAATTCATACGCCTTTTGTTGATGGATTTATAGCCAAAAATTATCCAGGAAAGGAAAAAGAAATGTTTAAAAATTTATCGAAGACACAACCCATTGGAAGAATGGGAAAGCCAGAAGAAGTTGCCAATTTAGCACTTTATCTAAGTTCAGATGAAGCTGCTTTTATTACAGGAACAGATTTTCCAATTGATGGAGGATTTATTAAATTAAATGGATAAAAAATAGGATCTCGATAAAGAAAGCAATGGTTAGACCGCTATTTAATTAGGCTGCTGGGAATGCTTTTTTGTTAACATTAATTAATTTTTACCCAATAGTTCCGATTTTTCGGGGCGGTCTATATTTAAGGAAAAAAAAAAATTATGAAATTAATAAGATTTGGCGAAGTTGAGGCAGAACAACCTGGTGTACAATTATCAGATGGTACCAGAATTAATGTAGCTGCTTTTGGAGAAGATTATAATGAAAAGTTTTTTGCCACCAATGGTTTAGAACGATTAGAAAAATGGGTAGAAAAAAATCAAAAAATCTGTGGGACTATTAGCCAAGATGTACGATTAGGACCACCTGTTGCACGACCTTCTAAAATAGTATGTGTTGGTTTAAATTATGCCAAGCATGCCGAAGAAAGTGGGATGGCTGTTCCAAAAGAACCTGTTTTGTTTTTCAAAGCTACTTCTTCTATTGTTGGGCCGAATGATAAGGTTGTTATACCCAAAGGAAGTGAAAAATCGGATTGGGAAGTAGAATTAGCAGTTGTTATCAGTAAGAAGGCATCTTATGTATCCGAAGAAGCCGCGATGGATTATGTAGGGGGATATTTATTGCATAATGATGTTAGCGAAAGAGGTTTCCAATTGGAAAGAGAAGGACAATGGGTGAAAGGAAAAAGTTGTGATACTTTTGCGCCAATCGGTCCATTTATGGCAACCAAATCAGAAATTGCTGACCCTCATAATTTAGACCTTTGGTTAGAACTAAATGGCGAAAGAATACAGCATAGTAATACATCTGATTTTATTTTTGATATACCAACAGTTGTTAGTTATATTAGCCAATTTATGACCTTATTACCGGGCGATATTATTTCAACAGGAACGCCTTTTGGTGTCGGATTGGGTTTTAACCCTCCTAAATATTTAAAAGCAGGGGACGTGATGGAATTGGGTATTGATGGATTAGGCGTATCTCGACAAGAAGTAATTGCATACCAAGCAAATTCATAATGAAAAAAATCGACGCCCACCAACATTTTTGGCAATTTGACCCCATTCGGGACGCTTGGATTGATAACACGATGCAAGTTATCCGTAGGGATTTTTTACCAAAAGATTTGCAGCCTATTTTAGCTAGCAATAACATTGATGGATGTATCGCCGTGCAAGCCGACCAATCAGAAACGGAAACTGCATTTCTATTAAATCTGGCGGCTGAAAATAATTGCATTAAAGGGGTAGTTGGCTGGGTTGATTTATTAGCCGAAAATTTGAAGGAACGATTGGCCTATTTTTCTAAAAACCCACTTTTTAAAGGGGTTCGACACATAGCGCAAGGAGAGGCAGATGATTTTCTAATGCGAAAGGATGTGCAGCAGGGTATTGGTCAATTGGAGCAATTTGGATTGACTTATGATATTTTAGTTTTTGCCCACCAATTACCTGCAGCTATTGATTTAGTTCGTCAATTTCCGAATCAAGCATTTGTGTTAGACCATATTGCCAAACCAAAAATTTCAGATGGATTGGGAAGTGATTGGAAAGCGAATATCAAAAAAATAGCTGCTTACCCAAATGTTAATTGTAAACTTTCTGGGATGGTGACTGAAACTACTGATTTTCAATGGAAGCAATCAGATTTTCGACCATTTATGGAGGTCATTCTAGCTGAATTTGGGGTTAATAGAGTGCTATATGGTTCGGATTGGCCAGTCTGTTTATTGGCAGCAAAATATGACCAACAACTGGCGATTGTGCAAGAATACATCGCTACTTTTTCTGAATATGAGCAAACTAAAATAATGGGTGAAAATGCGATTGAATTTTATAACCTGGCAGATACAATACCTAACTTATAACAGAAAAATATGGACTTAAATCTAAAAGATAAAGTTATAATCGTAACTGGTGGTTCTAAAGGAATTGGTTGGGGAATTACAACTTCCTTAGCCAAGGAAGGAGCAATTCCATTTATCGTTGGTAGAAAAGAAATTGATGTGAAAAAGGCCGTGGAAAGGATTAAAAAGGAAGGCGGAAAAGCAGGCTATGCTATTGCGGAATTAACAATTCCCGAGCAATGCGAAAAAGCGGTTGAAAAAGCGGTGAAAGAATTTGGACAAATTGATGGACTTGTTAATAACGCAGGAGTTAATGATGGAGTAGGGTTGGAGAATGGAAATTACGCCGATTTTATGCGCTCCATCCAGCGGAATGTGGGACATTACTATTTGATGGCACATTTAGCTTTGCCTTATTTAAAAAAGAGCAAAGGAGCGATTGTAAATATTGGTTCTAAGACAGCGGATACAGGCCAAGGTGGCACATCAGGTTATGCTGCTGCTAATGGCGGACGGAATGCACTAACACGAGAATGGGCGGTTGAATTACTCCCATTTAGCATAAGGGTAAATGCCCTTATCGTAGCAGAATGTTACACTCCACTTTATGACCGATGGATTAAAACTTTTGATAATCCAGAAGAGAGATTAGCTGCAATTACGAGTAAAATTCCATTGGAAAACAGAATGACAAGTGCTGAAGAAATTGCGGATATGGTCACCTTTTTAATCTCCAATAAATCAAGTCATACAACAGGGCAATTAATTTATGTGGATGGTGGTTATACTCATTTAGATAGATCTTTATAGCTATTTTCAAAGGATAACAAGTTTAAATCAAAATATATGCGTTTAACAAGATATTGTTTAGCCTTAGATTTGAAAGATGATCCTCAATTAATTGCTGAATATAAAAAATACCATGAGGCTGTCTGGCCTGAAATATTGGAGAGCATTAAAGCGGCGGGCGTAGAAAAGGCAGAAATTTACTTAGTAGGTAATCGGATGTTTATGCTATTAGACGTTAATGACTCTTTTTCTTTTGAAAAGAAAGGGGCAATGGACGCTGCCAATCCAAAAGTGCAGGAATGGGAAGACCTAATGTGGAAATACCAACAAGCATTACCAACTGCTAAGAAAGGAGAGAAATGGGTGTTGATGGATAAAGTTTGGGAACTATAAAAAAGAAGTCAGAAGTCAGACCATGAGGAATGGCAATTCCGAACCCGAAGGGATGGGACGCCATAATTTTTCTGTCAGAGGTCAGACTTACGACGTTGATTAAGCCATAAGTCTGACCTCTGACAGTCCATGAAATGGATGGTCTGACTTCTGACATCTCTAAAACACATGAGTAAAGCAATAAAATACAATCCAAAGTATCCATCGGTAGCAGATTTGCGGTCAAAAGCGATGAAAAGAATTCCAAGGTTCGCCTTTGAATATTTGGATGGTGGTTGTAATGAAGATACGAATCTAAGAAAAAATACTGCTGAAATTCGAGAGGTAGAATTGATACCTGAATACCTTACAAAACATACTGGGTCCAGTATGAAAACCAAATTATTTGGAATAGAATATGATGCCCCTTTTGGTGTTGCTCCTGTTGGTTTACAAGGTTTAATGTGGCCGAAGTCACCAGAAATTTTAGCAAAAGCAGCGTTTGAACATAACATTCCATTTTGCTTGAGTACGGTAACAACCGCAAGTATTGAACGAATTTCTGAAATTACAGAAGGGAAAGCATGGTTTCAATTGTATCATCCCTCTGAAGATAAAGTCAGAGACGACTTGATTAATCGAGCAGCAGCGGCAGAAATGCCCGTCTTAGTTATTTTAAGCGATGTCCCGACTTTCGGATTTCGACCAAGAGATATAAGAAATGGTTTAGCTATGCCACCAAAAATGAGTGTAGCCAATTTTATGCAAATATTTGGCAAACCGAATTGGGCATTGAGAACCTTATTTAATGGACAACCCAACTTTGAAACACTAAAACCTTACATGCCTAAAGGCCTTGATATGGCGCAATTGGGTAAATTCATGGACCAAACCTTTTCTGGTAGGTTGAATGAGGAAAAAATAAAGCCTATTCGAGATATGTGGAAAGGGAAACTAGTTTTGAAAGGTGTGGCCAATGAAATGGATGTAGAAAAAGCGATAAAACTAGGGATAGATGGGGTGATTGTATCCAATCATGGAGGCAGACAATTAGATGCTGGCGAGTCCACTATCAAACCATTAACTAGAATAGCAGAAAAATATGGTGACCAAATTACGGTTATGATGGATAGTGGCATTCGTTCGGGGCCAGATATTGCTAGGACGTTAGCTTCTGGTGCAGCCTTTACTTTTATGGGCCGTTCCTTCATGTATAGTGTAGCAGCATTAGGGGCACAAGGAGGAGACCACGCAATTTCTATGTTTAAAACACAACTACAACAAGTGATGGAACAAATCTGCTGTGAACGTATAGCTGATTTTCCTAAGTTTATAAAGAAATAAATGGCTATTTTTTTAGCCTGTAAAAATAATTTGGTTTTATTTGGTTAGGAATTGGTGGTGCTATTTATTTAGTACCACCTTCTTTGATTTATGCCATTGATTTATTATACTAGAAACGGGATAAATTTGTGAAAATTAATTTAGAAGTCAGAAGTCA
>CAYMSC010000125.1:0-13472 GCA_964392805.1 uncultured Saprospiraceae bacterium | reverse complement strand
CTACAAAATTAAATTTGCTCACTTTCGCTCAATCATGAAAATTTAAACATGCTCTTATTAATGTAACGGTAGCGATTCAGCATTTTCTCTTCGGATGACTTATATCATCCGAAGAGAAAATTAATTGCTATTTCTATTACAAAGAATACTGCAATATGGTCGCCCTACCGCCTAATAATGGTAACATCTCCCTTGATAACTTCCCCTTCTCGCGTGTCCAATCTCAGTACATAATAATAAGTGCCTTCCACTAAACTTTCACCTTTATTATTTCGACCATCCCAATTATTATCATAAGGAGAAATTTGAAACAATACATCACCCCAGCGATTAAAAATAATTAGTTCACTATCGGGAAAGGCATCTGGTTCTCGTTCGATTTGGGGAACGATAAAAAAGTCATTCGAACCGTCTCCATTGGGAGTAATAGCATTGGGGGTAGCTGCTAAAGCAACTTCTATGTCTATACTTGCAAAACCTTCACAGTCATTGATATCCGTAATAATTACCTCAACGGTCGTATTATTTAGGAAAGAAGCACTAACTTCATCGCAATTAAAGCAATCAAACAAATTAATGGGCAACCATTCTATACTTACAATGTCTTCATCAGGAATAGATGTCAATACATTAAAAATAGCCAATTCCCCTGTTTCTAGGTTATCATCGGACACTTCAATGGAAGCTTGAATCATTTCAGGTTGACTTAAAATTATAGTTGTATCCCATCTACAAGCTAAGTTGTCGGTAATTGACAAAAGGTAAGTATTAGGAGCTAAATCTGAAAAAACAGTAGTCAATTCAGGCGTATCTTCTTCAATCGAATATTGATAGGGCGCAGTTCCACCTACAACCTCTAGCACTTCTATGATGCCATCCTCTGTGTCATTGCAAGAAGGAGATTCTATATCAAAAAAGGCACTGGTTGGTGGATTCGTATTTTCGGTAATTAAAACGGTATCTGTATTAACACAATTATTAGCACCATCCGTTACCAACAAAACATAGTTGCCAGGTATACTTATCATAAGGGTAGTATTATTTGACAAAACTCTTCCTGCTTCATTTTGCCATTCATAGGAAATGTCTTCCCCAAAAGCAGACCCATCTGCATCAATGGTTATCGTAGCATCATCACAACCCAACATCTGGTTTTGTAAACTTGCAACTTCTGGCAATTGTCTATTATCAAAAATTTCCACACTATCTATCGTTACGCAACTATTAGCGGTATCTGTTAGTACCAAAAAATAAAGGCCAGGCATTCCCGCCTGTGCGGTAAATGTTTCTGTGTCTGAAAGCAATAGACCATTATTTGTACTCCATTCAACCGCTACCCTATTTTCAGGTAATTGAATGCTTGGTGTAATCGCAACAAACTCATCCATACAGTCTATATCTAATCCTGAAGGCAGGTTAACATCAGGGAATAGTTTATCATCTGTTATTATAGTGCTTTGATTATTTTGGCATTGATTTGTTGTATCTAATACCGAAAGTTGATAGGTACCCGCTGCATTTATCAAGGCAAATGGGGTCGATACACCTTCAAGAATATTTCCAGCTTCAGTCGTCCATTCATAAATAAAATTTTCTCCAATAGACGTATTTTCTCCGCCAATCATAATTTCCTCATTCGTGCAGGTTATTACCGTAATATTACCCACATCTACTGCAGGAAGTAGTCGATTTTCGACCACTCGCTGAGTATCCACTGCACTACAACCATTCAAATTATTTTGTATAAAAAGTTGATATAAACCACCACTAGTAGCAACCGCCATTGGTTCGTTTGTTCCAGATACAATAGCCCCATCCTCCGTCGTCCAAGAATAGAGGTAATCTTGCTGCCCAAAGTCGTTCAAATCTCCTAGAATAATGGAATCAGCACTACAATCTAAAGTTAATGTTTCCCCAATGGAAGCATCGACTCCTTCAATATTTTTATCTACTTCAAAAGAATCAACCACCTCACAGAAACTGATCGTATCAACTACGCTCAAAAAATAAGTGCCTGTTCTATCAATAGTAAAAATAAGTGAGGTATCAATTGGTACAAAATCGATTAAATTGGCTGTCCAACTAAACCTTAAATTTTCTGCTAGGGTAAAAATAGTACCCGCAGCTACAACCGTAGTATCATTAAAACAAGTTAATGTTTTGTCAGTCCCTGCCTCAATTTCAATGGCTTGTCTGACATCTAATACCGTAATATTTCTTGCCCCTTGGCAACCACTAAAATCATTCGTAACTTCTATTTGATAAGTTCCTGCCGAATCGACTAATAAATTAGGGCTATTGGCAGCACCTACTATATTACCCGTTTCAGATAAAATATTCCATTCAAAAGTACCTTCAACTACATCAATAGTGGTATTTAACATCACCTGATTATTGAGACAAGTAATTATATCTGGTTCTGCTATTTCAATAAAAGGAGGGTTCAAACTATCAAAGACTTCAATTACATCAGATTTTCTACAAAGATTACTAGAATCAATCACTGTTAATTGAAAAATACCAGAAAGGTCTACTGCTAAAGTATCAGTTCTAGCAACCACATTATTATTATCATCTTGCCAAAGGTAAAAAAAGTTAGTTCCTTGCGAAATAGTATCTGGGTTAATGGTTAAACTTGGATTATTACAAGTTAAGATAACATCTTCGCCAATATTAACGGTGGGTAAAATCTGGTCAGTAGTGACAAAAACAGTATCTTCATTAACACAAAAATTCTGGGTATTCTCAATACGCAATATGTATCTTCCCGCAGCATCAACGATGGGATTCAAATCATTTCTACTACCCACAATATTACCATCTTCTGTTCGCCATTCAATCGCCGTTTCTATACCAAGACTTAAAGATTGGCCGTCTAATCTTAAAGTGTCTGCACAATTTACTTCTGTATCATTCCCTGCCTCCAATAAAGGAGCTTGCCTATCTTCTAATACTTGAACGGCGATACTCTGCCCTAAACAACCGGTCAAGGTATCTTCAGCAATAGCTACAAAATCTTCTGCCAACAAGGCATCTGTAACTGTTAGTTCATTACTTAAAGTTTCAAAACTACCCACCCATTTAATCGTAGAACTGGGAATATCACTTTGGGCAATAAAGGTTATCTCATTGGACACACAGTCAATAGCACCAACTCTTTCAACAGAAACAACTGGGCCCATACTTTCAGAAACAATAACAGAATCTACACTTTCACATTGATTATCTCTATTGATAACTTGTAATAAAAAAGTATCTGTGTTACTTACGTTTAGTTGAATATCTGTTCCTAAAATAGTTTGGTTGTTATTGCGCCAAGTATAGGAAAAATTATCACCTTGAGAGGTGAATCCTCCACCTAATGTAAAATTTACATCTTCTGTTCCTGTGCAGTAAATAATATCGGCTCCTGCATCAGCAACAGGGTCATCTCTCGATACTGTTACTCTTACGGTATCTGATGCATTACAACCATTATTTCTATTAATGACCAATAAGTTATATAAACCTGGCTGAGTAGCTTGAATAATCGTTGTATCGGAAAAGTTTTCGTTGGTAGGCGCATTCCAAATATAACTAAATTCACTTCCACTGTCAGATAAACTACCATCTAAACTAACAGTACCGACGGAACAATTTAGTTCTTGTGGGTTGCCTGCATCGACAAATGGGACGAGCGTGTCCGCTTGGATTTCTATCGAGGACAAAGTAGAACAATTATTAGCTGGATTTGTAGCCAAAATAGTGTATACACCAGGGGCAGTTGCTTCAAAATCAGCTACTTCTGATACTATGTCTATGTCTAATCTCCATTGAAATTGGACATTTTCGACATCAGAACTTGCGGATAAAGGAATCCTATTATTAGTACAGGTAAAAATTTCGGGTGCTCCTCCAAGATTTATTTCGGGATTATCTACATTAGACGGTACTTCGGTAGTATCTCTCGAAACACAACCTGTTAAGGTATTTCTAAGTTCTAAATAATAAAATCCTCCTGCCGTCACGATTGGATTGACTTGAAATGCCTGGCTGTCTTGAGCAAATTGTCCATCGTCTGTGAACCATAAAAAATCTAGGCCAGGTCCTTGGTCTGAATTTTCCGCACTAATTTCTACCGATTGATTTTGACAAGTTAATGTTTCAGCATCCTCTATCTCAATATTAGGTAGTTCTTGGTCAGATGTTACAACTACTTCTCCAAAATTAGTACAGCCATTAGCTCCCGTGACCGTGATAAAATAACTCCCCGTAGTCAGTACATTAATTGCTCCATTTAGAGAGCTATCTCCACTGGGAAAAACCCAAAGAAATTGCACATTTTCAGTTACAGAAGTAGCTGCCAGCATTAAGCTTGGATTTTCACAAGTTAATAAAGTATCAGGGGGAATAATGATAGCAGGTTTAACAAAGTCTTCAAAGATAGTGACGCTATCTTGTGCAGAACAACCGTTGGTTCTATCTGTTACTTCTAAACGGTAAATACCCTCCGTGTCTGTTGCTGCGTCAGTACCTGTTGTGCCACCAACAATATTACCATCAAAAGTCGTCCATTGGTACTCAAAATCATTGCCAAGGGAAGAATTTCCCCCATCTAATTGAACAAATCGATTATTTGTACAATTTAGAATGTCAGACGGTCCAGCATCTGCAATTGGAAATTCGGCATCTTGTCCAATCATCCGAATAGCCGAAGAGATACATCCATTTTCTGTATTGGTGATATTAAAAATATAGGCACCTGGTTGGTTTACGCTTGGATGATAGGTATCATCTCCAATTAAGACATTCCCATTTTCTCCAAACCATTCAAATTGAAAAATAGACCCAGAATCAGAACTAGAAGCATTGATGACCAATTCAGGATTGGTACAAGTTAGGATAGTATCGCCTGTAAATCGTATCAAAGGATCCGTAAAACTCGTATCAATAGTTACTGAATCCAAACTGATACAACCATTCGAGGTATTCGTCACTGCTAAAACATATAAACCACCAGAATCAATTAATGGAGAAAGGTTGGTGGTATCTGCTCCAAGCACAAAATTCCCATCAGGTGTTGACCAATTATATTCAAATAAAGCACCTATGCTAGACCCTTCGCCGTTCAAAGTATTGGTTCTTGAAAAACAATCTAACTGGAAATCATCTCCTGCCTCCACATCTGGAAATACTCGGTCATCTCTTACAAATACATCCTCCGAGGTCGTACAACCATTTGGGGCAAGCACCCTAATATTAAAAATACCTGTATCACTGACCATAATTTCAGCGGTGGTTTCTAGATTCGTCAAATTACCTCCCGTCCATTCATAGGTAACATTTGCCGTTGTACTAGTGGCAGTTAATGTTGCTAAAGGTTCAAAACAATTGATAAAATTATCTGTAGTCGTCAATTGTGGATTTACAAAATCTGCCAAAACAAGGACAGAATCTCTTGAAATACAGCCGTTAATTATATTGGTAATTGTTAATTCATAATTTCCAGCAACTTCTACGTTAAGCTCAGGAGTCGTCGGTAAATCAGGAATGGTTATATCTAAATTAGTCCATTGATACGCAAAATCATTGCCAAGAGAAGAACCAGCACTATTTACCATTAAAGTCGGTGTATTACAATCTATTGTTCCCGCTCCGTTAGCAAAGGTTTCCGGAAAAACCATATCGGTCGCTACAAAAACAGAATCCGTTGACACACAGCCTGACTGCGTGTCTTCTATGGTCAAAGTGAAAGTGCCACCAAGGGTAATTAAAGGCTGATAAAATTCGACACTAAAATCTATTGCTCCATCATTTGAGGTCCAATTAGGTATATATTGATTACCTTGAGTAGATTGCGTCGCATCCAATCGAATGGTTGGGTTGGTACAATTTAAAGTATTCGGTTCAGCAATTATTGCTCGGAGGGTTTCATCTCCAATGATTGCTGAACCAGCAAAAGAGAGGTCAAAACCAATGCCATTACTAGAAGCGTTATCAATCATTAAAAAATAAGTTTCTCCTGCTGTTACTGCCAAAGAGGGAGAAAAATTAATAGGTATTCCACCAAAATCCCCAAAACTTGTGGATGGGTTATTAGCTAAACCTATAATGCTACCTTCTACGGGTGGAATATTTAGTTCACAAGCTGCTTCTATTCCATTGCCTGTATTCGGACAAGCATCTCTGTAAAGGGAATAAGTAAAAATAGCGGCTCCTTTTGGTTGTACCATAAATTCAAAATCACCACTTTCTAAAACATCGAAACGATACCATCTTGATTGAAATTCTTGATTACTAGGCGAACAACTTTCCATATCATCAAAACCAGCTCCTTTTGTTTTGTCTACGGAGATAGCTTCACTTCCACAAATTTGGATGGCATTAACACAGTCTGCGGTAGAATCGACAGAAACAACTACTTTTCCATCAAAAGTCTCCGTCATGAGTTGCATATTATCCACATCAATGGCAACTGGCATCGTTGGAACAGTTACAAAAGTACTATCACCGACTACCCCTCTAGCTTGAAAGCATACATTAAAAATTGCCGTGCTATCCGCAACTACTAGCCCTAAAGTATCTGTATCATGCAAATAATTTAAAGTCAAATTCCCAATCCCTACATTCGTTACATCAAAATCACTTTCTTCTAAATTTTCTATTTGAAAACTATCCACTCGTACAAATTCCATAACCGTGGGGTTCCAAGAAAGTGGAAATTGCATCGTTTCTAAAAAAGCGACGTTTTCTGCATAAACAGGTAAACAAAAAATTTCATCTGGTACAACTATGGCTTCTCCTGCATCAATTTTAAATACACAAGGGTCATCTCCTGGATCTAAACAAGGGTCACAGACCAATCCTTCGGGATCACAAAACTCAATTGAAAAATCTACCAATCTTCCTTCGTCATTGCGTTCTTGATTAAAATCCCCAACTCTTAAAGTCCAAGTACCATTGACACTACCTTCATCAAAGTCTGCTAAAGCCCCTCTAAATGGGTAATAAGTACCCTCTAAAATGCCTTGTCCAACCCATCTTTGGTTATTATTAAATCTTGCCTCAAAATTTTCGTCAGGTTCTGCTGTCACTTCGCTTCTGATAAAAGTAATATCAAAAATTCTGTTGTCTGTTTGTCCATTATCACCTTGAGAAAAAGTAACAGGGCCAATTAATTCAACGGTATCCCCACCGGGAGAAACTAGTTCCACTAATAAATCTCCTGAATATTCATGGGTAAATTGAAGGCCAATTCTACTAACACATTGGTCAGGATTTGCCAAAGAATTATTTTGTACATTAAAAACATTCAATTGATATTCTCGAAAACTTAAATCATCCTCAATCATCCCTGGACAATTTTCACAAGGACAAGAATCTATCTCTTGTGCATAAAGAGTAGACACGAGAAAAGTAAAGCAACAAAAAGAAAGAAAGGTTTTGAAAGGAAAAGAAAAAAATATTATCCATTTAGCATGTAGGTTGCTAAATAGCGAGTAGCAAGAAAAAGTATGGAGTTGTTCATGGAAGTTCAATGTCAAAATAATCTTGTGTTTCTTTAGTCTGTAAATCGGTTATATGGTAATGTTGTAAGTAACGGTTCAAAAATAACTTTACATTTTAAAATTGCTACTTATGGGCTGTCAGTAGTGGTTTTAATTTTAATCCCGATAGTCATACGGGACAAGTTTGTCATTTTAATTCATTTCTAAGTACTTAATGTACTGACGAATTCATTCGTCATTTTCTTCGTTTAGAGATAAAATCTATCTCTGATTTATTGGGATGAATTTATTGGTACATTGATACAATGCCTTGTAAAGTTAATTCTCCTTAAATTATTATGCAAGCAAAAAATTGAATTCCGCAATTGGATGACATAAATTTAATAGCGTGTAAAAAGATAGGAGAAAAACAATTAAGGTGTAAAATATATTAAATATTTTCATAATGCAAAAATCTGACTAATTCTGAACAAAAAGGCATTTTTATAACGCTAAAGATGAATTTTCTGTCTATTTTTTGTGACATTTGATTAAATCCTCACTCATCATCTAATTATAGACTAATCATGAAATATTTATACTGTATCTTGTTTTGTTTGATTCAATGCTCGGTCTTTAGTCAATTTTATATAGGGACGCTATCAGAAAATTATCAACTCCATTATGAAAAAATGGATAAGCCATTCGTTTCTCCTCGAAACAATCCATCCAACTTCACTCAATTAGATGGTTTTCCTTTAAGTTTTCCTAGAGACCCCAACACCCCAAATTTACGAAATGTGACCTTAGAAGATATTAATAACGATGGAGTCCAAGAGATATTATTTAGCGCCAGCAACATTTTATATGCTTATGCCAACAACAAACCTTTATGGGAAAGGGAGATGATTGGCACGGGTATTTATCCGCCTTCCGTAGCAGACATTGACAACGATGGAGATATGGAAATTATACAAGTAACGGGAGGAAATGGAAGAGATGGAAGAGTGTATGCAGTTGACCATTTAGGAAATAATTTGCCTGGTTTCCCCAAAAATTACGATGATAATTGGATAATTACCACCGCAGTATTGTCTGATTTAGATAATGATGGGCAAATGGAAATTATTTTTGCAGAAAGAGACCCTCCAAACGGAAATATCCATATTTTAGATAATAAAGGAGAGATATGGAATGACAATTGGCCCATTCAGATACCAGGTACCCCAGCTATCACCCCAAGTATTGGAGATATAGACAATGATGGAAAAAAAGAGGTCATAGTTGCATCAACTACTGTTTTGTATGCATTTGATTTAGATGGACAACTAAAAGAAGGATGGCCAGTAAACAATCCCGATACAAGATTTAGTTTTCAGTCGCCTATTTTGGTTGATTTAGATGGAGATGATGATTTAGAAATTGTGGGGGCAGCACATGGAAACCTACCCGAATTTTATGTATTGAATCATGACGGCAGTGAATACATGGCATGGCCTTTCTTTGTACCTGAGCGTACTTGGTCATTTGTATCTCCGACTGTTATTGAAGAAGCGGATGGCTATAGTATCCTAATGAGTCGCCCTGCCGTAGATGGCGCATTGAGCAATGACAAAATATATAAATGGAATAGCGAAGGAAATTTATCTTCCGATTTTCCAATAGAAAACGAGAGTGGTACACATGGAGTCATTAGTGTTGCCAATGTAGATGATGATGAGGCAATGGAAATAATTATTTCTAGTAATATTTTTAACGCAGAAGGAAATGGTTTTATCTATGCCTTTAATCTCGACGGAAGTGGAATAGTAGCTGGTTTTCCAATCGAAGTACAAGGTTTCACCCAATTAAATGGAGCAGCACTTGGAGATATAAATGGAGATGGACAATTAGATTTAACGGCACTTGGTTCTAATCCTGGATTTGAGGATGAACCGGATTTAGTTTATATTAATAGCTTTAATTTAGAAACAGTTTACAGCCCAGAAAAAATCTTGTGGAATACCTACAAAGGAAGTAATACCCGAGATGGCAATTTGGATAAAAACTTCCTTTCAAGTTTCAATAATTCAAAAATTGAAGAAGTCTCTTTAGACATATTACCCAATCCAATGGAGGATAGTGGTATTGTGCGGATGAATCTATCAAAAAGCATGGAATTGACAGGAGATTTAATTTCAATAAACGGACAATTTATCCAAAATTTATTTAAAAATAGCTTCCAAAAAGGCGAATTCAAATTTGATTTATCGACTTTAAATCCCGGCATCTATTTTTTAGCTGTAAAAGATGCAGAAAACCGAGTTACTACTAAAAAAATTGTGGTGCAAAATTAATCGATAAATCATCAAAAAAAGTAGTTCAATAGTTCATAGCGAAAATTCGCAAAATGAAATAAAAATTAATTCCACTATAATATATTGATTATCAATTAATTAAAAATATAATAATACAAATTCATTATTTTAATTAAAAATTTTTAATCAAAAAATATAAAAATTGTGACTTGCTAAAATAACCCCCGTCATAAGGATGTATTTAAATTTGAAAGGAATCAACTTCTCATAAAGATTTGGTTTTTTGGGGTTTTTTAGCTCTTTCGAGTTCGCTCGGAAGGGCTTTTTTCGTGGGTATTATTAAATGCTATTCTACTTCCTTAAAAATAAATATTTACAAACAAAAAACGGTCAATACGCTTATTAAGTATTGACCGTTTTTGATGCTTTTTTGTAAATTTAAAGCTTCCAGAACTTGGAGTTCTGGAAGCTCTTGCGTACCTAAAATTTTAGAATAAACCCTATTATTTCAAAGTTCCTAAAGAATTAATTCTCATAGCCCCTAGTCACTCGAATTCCTTTTTCTTTTCTAGCCAAACAATGGCTAATTTTTTCCATCAATTCTTCAGGACCAAATGGTTTTCCAACATGGTCATTCATGCCAAATAGTTGGGCTTTATCTTTTTCTGTCAAATAAGCCGAAGCCGTCAAAGCAATAATTGGCACGTTGGCAATCGTTGAATCATGTGACTTTCTAATCTCAGCAGTTGCTCGATAGCCATCCATTTTTGGCATTTGAATATCCATTAGGATAAGGTCAAAATAAGTTTCATTGATTCGATCTAAAGATTCCAAGCCATTATCCGCTGTAGTTACCAAAACACCTAATTTAGTCAACATTTTTCGGACGACCAATTGGTTAATTTTATTATCTTCTACTACTAAAATTTTCTTACCTACTAAGTAATGATAGGGTAATAATTCGTTTTCGGTACTGGTCTTTGTTTGAATTAAATTAGACGGAATAGTATAAGGTAAATAGACTTTAAAAATAGTTCCTTCTCCTAAAACGCTCGTTGCTTCTATTCGACCATTTTGTAAATCTACGAGTCGCTTGGTAATCGCCAGTTCCAATCCACTCGTATTAAATCCTTCATAAATATCTGCCTCTGGGTCTCTCGTAAATTTACGGAACATTTCTTCCAATTTGGCATTTTCGATACCTCTGCCATTATCCTCAATAATAATTTCTAAAGTAACATTTCTATCATTGAGTTGATACAAACCAACTTTAGTAGTAATCTCTCCTGTATCTGTATAAGTAAGAGAATTACTAATTAGATTCGTCAAAATTTGATTTAATCTTACAGGGTCTCCTGTTAAAAGTTCAGGCACTTTTTTATCAATTTCAAAAGACAATTTTACATCTTTTTCTTCTGCTGGAATATGAGACCATTTATGCACATCATCAATGATTTGCGGCAATTTAAAGTCTCTCGTTTGCATCACTAATTTGCCTGCCTCGATTTTAGAATAATCCAAGACATCATTGATAAATACGACTAGATTATTAGCGGAGAATTGTAAGTTTCTTAAAGATTCTTTTTGGTCCTCTCTTGGGTTTTCTTCCAATAGTAAATGACTCAAACCAACAATAATATTAATCGGTGTTCGCATTTGATGACTCATCATAGCTAGGAAACTATCCCTTGCAAAAGAAGAACGTTCAATAGATTCTCGTTCTGCCATCTCCCCTACCAATTTATTGTTTAGCAAGTCTAAGCTGGCTGCTTTTTCTTTTAATTGAATATTCTTGCGGTCAATTTCCGAAGCTTGCCATACAATTTCTTCATTCTTATCCTTTAGTACCGTATTCGCTTTTTTCTTACGCTGATAACTAATAAATAAAGAAGCTAATAAACCAGCAATCAAGGCGATGACTGCTAACAGAAATCCTCTTAATCTAAGATTAGTCGCCTTATCTTTTTCCAAAGTAGCAATTTGTTGCTTATGTTCTTCTGCTTCCGACTCAGATTCATAACGAGTCGTTAACTCAAGCATCGCCGTTGCTTTATCTTGGTCATATAAAGCTTGTTGACTAGCGGAAAATGCTTTTTGGTATTTTAATGCTAATTTATCATTTCCCATTTCCGCAAAAGTATTCGCAATCGCTTCATAAAAAACGGGTACTTTCGATTTTACTTTTATAGCTTCTAATAATTTTGCTGCTTTATTTAGAAAAGGAGCCGCTTTTTGATTTTCTTCTAATTGAGCATGAATAAAACCAAAATTCTTCAAACATTCTGCTATACCTAAAGTGTCCTTAATTTCTGTTCTTAAATCATAAGCAATGGTATTATTTTCTTTAGCCTCTTCATAATTTTTCTGCGCCAAATAAGTCAATGCTAAATCATTATAATCGGTTGCAATATTAGGCAAGTCTTCTAAAGAACCATGTAAATCTAAAGATTGAGAAAAATAAACCAATGCGCCTTCATAATCACCAAGTTCTAGGGTAATTTTACCTAAAAATCTAGCAATTGAAGCCGCTTTATTGTATGCTTCATTTTCTATATGTAAATCAAATGATTTATTATAGCTCTCTTTAGCCTTCCCTAAAAAATTTTGTGCTAAAAAAACATCTCCCAAAGATTTATGTACATCGGCTAGTTTTTCCTTATCCACAATTTTTTCAAACCGGTCCTTCGCTCGATTCAAATTAATAAGGGCATTCGCATAATCTTTTTGGAAATAAAAAATTTGTCCGATGTGTAAATTTACCTTAGCAATACCTGCTTCATTATTGGCTTTCTTCCAACCGTCCAGTGCTAACAGCAAAAATTCCGTAGCATTCGTATAATCGAATCTACTTTTTGAAATTATCCCTAAAATCTCATTTGATTTAGTGATATCGGCAGCATTGCCATATTCAGTAGCTAGCATTAACCCTTTCTCTGCATTCTTTTTGGCAAGAGAAAGTTCGTCAATAACTAAATACTCGTCAGCAACTTTATTAAAAAGGGAGGAATTTTGTTCTTTTGAGGCACGTTCTTCAAGTTGTACTAAATCTTTGTTTTCTGCAAAACACAATAAAGGTAGCATCAAGCATAGAACGCTTAATAATAATGTAGTTCTCATGTAATCTCATTTTAAAGATTACTAAAGCAAAATTATCGCCAAAAAGGGTTTGTTAGGCATTTTATTGTATAAAATAGTAGAAAAAAGGATACCCTTTGATTATAGAAGGTGATACATCGGCGAAAGTTGTGGAGCTTTAGGCTAGTTAAATTAGGCTTAGGAAACAACAGAGCTAAAGGTCTTTGACAGGAAAGCTTAAACAGGCTGACCGTTAATGCGTTTTTCGAGTTTCAAATTACTGATTATCAAATCACTATATAGAGCCAGTCAAATAAATTTTTCGGATACATGGTATTCACGGTCCCCCCTGTAAAGGCTTTTCTATCAGTTTTATCCGTCAAATCAAATTTAGTTGAACACAAGTAAAAAAATCAGTCTTATTAAAAATTAAAACCAATCTAAGAAATCTCAACCTAAAAAATAATTTTTCGTATGCAAACATGATTTTATCTTCATTACCATACACTTTTTACTGAATCACGCACTTGGCAGCCCATCCCTTCGGGTTCAGAAGTTGGCACTTCTTCATGCTTCGTACGAATAAAAGGGCTTTGAGGTGAGCAAATCTTGATTTTTTAGCAGCTGAAGGCGG
>CAYMSC010000124.1:13271-13607 GCA_964392805.1 uncultured Saprospiraceae bacterium | reverse complement strand
TTTCATTTAGGGTTTCTTTTTTACATTGAGTAGTTAATAGTAGGATAGTTAATAAAGAAAGAAAAAATTTTAATCTTTTCATGTTTTACTTAGGTTTAATGTAAAGGCAATACAATTTCATTTACTAATGTCACATATTGACATAGTATTATCCTTTTATTGCCATTTCGGACAAAAGAAAAAATGGTTATAAATGAAAAGCAAAAAGTAGTTTTAGTTTATCTACTAAAATTGCTAATGTTGTATTGACTTGTTAATTGGAAAATAAAATTATTAATCGGAAAGATACTGTGTAGAGATAAATCTAGTTTTCTTGGTATTTTGCTAATCATTTTA
>CAYMSC010000124.1:10298-13171 GCA_964392805.1 uncultured Saprospiraceae bacterium | reverse complement strand
CAGGTTGTAGAGATAAATCTAGTTTTCTTGGTATTTTGCTAATCATTTTACAGGTTGTAGAGATAAATCTAGTTTTCTTGGTATTTTGCTAATCATTTTACAGGTAATTAGAATCAATTTGTGTGTGTGATTTTTTTAAAGAGTGATAAATTGTAAATGGTAACATATTCCAAATCTATGTAATAATTGATTTATAGGCAAGCTTCTTTTGATATTAGTATAAACTTTAACAGTTATTATAGGTCACTTTTTTTAAGATAAAAACCATTATCTAACAATGAATACTTATGTGTTTTGATTATAATATGAAATTTTTATATTTTTAGTATGTCACAAATAAAGATTGTTTATTTTTTGTAATGTCGTATAATTTACTTTTTTAATAAGGGTTTTCTTATAAAATTGATTTTAAGCTGAATTTACCGTAATCGCTTTATTAAAGGAACAGGAAATAAATAAGCATAAAAAAACAAACGCTTCAGACTGTTTCTACAGACCACTATATATACAGATTTTTTGTTGAATAATTAAAAAATGTGTATTTTTGATACCCCCCCGTTACAATCAATGGTTGATTGTGCCAATCCCCTCATATGATAAACAACAAAAAATGAAAAGGTACCCTCTTTTCAAAGACGTCTTAAACTATGGAATTGTCTTTATCTTAATCGCCTTTTGTGCTAGATGCTCTTTAGCTCAAACAACCTTAAAATTAGACCATCCTACGGCTACCTATATCGTAGGAGAAACTGCTCAATTTCAGTTTACTTCCGACCTGAGCGGTACTGCCGAATACAAATTTTATATTGAAGCAAATGGACCAATATTGGCAAGTGGTGCTTTAGACATTACGGCTGGTGTTACCACCAATATTCCTTTTGCATATGAAGAAGCGGGAGTGGTTTTTTGTGAGGTAAATCTGAACGGCGTAATTCCAATATCTGCTGCTATTTTTTCCCCAAATGAGATTCTCCCTTTAGAGGCAGAGCCTAGCGATTTTGATGCTTTTTGGCAAGGAGCAAAACAGGAATTAAGTGCTATTCCTATTGATGCACAAATTACTTTTGAACGAAATAATGCCTATTCGACTACTTATAGAGTTAATTTAGCCAATATTAATAATCGAAGAGTTTATGGTTATTTGACGGTCCCTAATGGGGATGGACCATTTCCTGCAATCATTAAATTTCCTGCTTTTGGGGATAGCCCCAACCTAGCAGGAATCGGAGAAGATGTCGCAGAAAAGGCAGGAGCTTTATATTTCTCCATGAATATTCATAATGTAGAACCCGACCAAAGAGACCCTAATTCCTACCAACCCAATAGTCTCGATAATCCCAATGATGTTTTTCATAAAACGGTGGTAACCGCTGGAATTCGAGTCATTGATTATTTACATACAAGAACAGATTTTGATGGAGAGCATATTGGACTGATGGGAGAAAGTCAAGGAGGAGGTATCACTTTAATGGTAGCGGGTACGGATGATAGAGTAGATGCCATTATGAGTAGCAACCCTACCCATTGCCAAAATTTAGGGTTTAAGTATGGGCAACCATCAGGATTTGGTTTTTTTCTTAATAATGATGCTCCTGCAAGTTATCAAGAATCTATTAAGTATTATGATAATATGTACTTTGCTCGCCGTTTTAAAGGGATTTCTTGGATGATGATTTCTTATGAAGACGATGTTTGCCCTGCGGTCACTACGTTCGCTGCTTATAACCAACTTGCTGGGCCTAAAATATTGACGCATTCGATAGATTTAAAACACGTTCATCCAAGCCAATTTTGGAATGAACGCTTTGCTTTTTTTAGACGGTATTTACCTACTGCTAAACCAGTTGACCCTAATATAAATGATGATTTAAGTTATGTTGTTGATGCAGGAGATACGCAAAATATCCCAGTTGGCGGACAAGCTAATTTAGCTGCTACTGTAATAAATAATACGACGACCAATGCCAATGTGCCTGTTAAATGGACGATGATTAGTGGTCCTGGGACGGTGACTTTTTCGGATGACCAAAGTTATGCGTCAACCGCTAGTTTTAGGGAAGAAGGTATTTATACCTTGCGATTTAGTGCGGAGGATGCCGACTTGATAAGTAGCAATCCTCCTCAATATTTTACCTATGTGGACGATATACGTGTCATTGTTGGTGATTGTACCGATAATGATGGAGATGGCATCTGTTCTACTCAAGATTGTAATGATAATGACCCTAATGTTCCTACTGCGGAAGGAACACTTTGTAACGATGGCGATGATTTAACCGAAAATGATGTCATTCTTGCAGACGAATGTACTTGTGTAGGAACGCCCGTTGTAGTATGTATAGATAATGATGGTGATGGATATTGCGTAGAAGAAGATTGTGATGATAATAATAATATGATTCCTGCGCTCGCAGGTACATTATGTAATGACAATAATCCAACTACTGAAAATGATGTTATTCAAGCGGATGGTTGTACTTGTCTAGGAACTAGTAATGGGGACCCTACTATTTGTGATGTTGAGATTTTATTGGGGAACGGTACCATTAGGGTTACTGGAATGGATGAGCCCAATTTTAGACTACAAATTTTTAACCAGTTTTGGACAGAAACGCTTTATGAATGTTTTTGGACTAATTGCCCAACAAATACCACTCTATCAGATTTACAAACAGACACTTATGTAGTTAAAGTACAAAGTTTTACAGCTAGTTGGAGTCCCGTTTGTGATTTTATAGAATATGTAAGTGTTGTCAATACAGGTGGTCAATGTATGGATAATGACGGAGATGGCATATGTGCAGCCGACGATTGTGATGATGATAATGAACTGCTTCCCGCACCTGCTGGTACTTTATGTGATGATGGCGATA
>CAYMSC010000124.1:0-10198 GCA_964392805.1 uncultured Saprospiraceae bacterium | reverse complement strand
TAGAAACGGAGAATGATGTCATTTTAGCCGACGAATGTACTTGTGCAGGAACACCCGTTGTTGCATGTATGGATAATGATGGAGATGGCATATGTGCAGCCGACGATTGTGATGATGCTAATGAAATGCTTCCCGCACCTGCTGGTACTTTATGCGATGACGGCGATATAGAAACGGAGAATGATGTCATTTTAGCCGACGAATGTACTTGTGCAGGAACACCAATTAGTACTAGTGAACCAAGTTGTGATAATGTTCAATTTGATGGAAGCAATAATCAATTAGTTATTACCCGTTTAACAGCACCCATAGAGATACTAAGAGTTAGAAATAACCAATGGCAAGAAATTTATAGTTGCATTGCTGATTGTGAGGATTCCGTAACTGTACCAAATTTGCAAGCAGGATTATATCAAGTGCAAATTCAGATGTACGATGAGCAATGGGGATTTATTTGTTACAAAGAAACCGAAGCTACTGTTTTGGAAGCATCTGCTTCCAATCGAAATCAACTGAAGTCTACTATTCCAAACATACATCTTTTCCCAAATCCAGCGGAAGAAAGTGTAAATATTCGAGTATTTGACTATGTAGATGAACCGACGGAACTTAGAATAGTGAATCAATTGGGGAAGGTGGTATTTCGACAAGATAATGCCCTGCAATCGAATGGAGTAGCAACAATTGATTTAACTTCTTTTACAAATGGATTATATTTTGTGCAACTTAACGCAAAAGGTAGACGATTAGTGACCAAAAAATTATTGGTGAGTAAATTATATTGAGCGTAGCTGGGGAAAACTGAATTTTTACACTTTTAAACATATTGTTATTTTGATGTAAGTTTTAATTTCTTTGATTTCTCAAAAATAAAATGTTTATTTGTAGTGCCTTTAATGATTCTCTCTATGTATGAGGTCCATTTTTCTTAATTGAAAGATGGCCTCTATTGAGAACCATTCCTACTTCTTATTTTTCTCCGCTATAATAGAATAAACCATTGGTAATTTTTCCTCAAATCCTTTTATTTGATAGGTTTCATCTTTAGTTTCAACAGTATTTGGAAAGCAATTATATGGAGAGTTATTATATTCTTGGAAATCTTTGATTATTAGATTTTGCTTCAATAATACGCCAAAAACTTCTGAAAGTGGATGATTCCAACTATAGCCCATGGTAGGTTCATGTCCGTCACCGTCCGTATAACTGGAGGTATATTCTTCGTGAAAAGTTTTGGTATTAAAATAAGGATAGGCGAGTTTTTTAAAATTATCATCTAACATCCATAATACAGGGTGAAATTCTGCAAATATAAATTGCCCATTCGGTTTTAGAAAATGCTGTATAATTGCTGCCCATTTGTCTATTTTCGGTAACCATCCAATTGTTCCATAAGAAGTAAATACAATATCAAATTGCTCAAATAAGTGCTGGTCGAGTTTATTAATATCGCAGCAAATAAAGTTAACACTGTTGGATAGATTGAGTTTTTGTGCCATTTTTTCTGCTTGCTCAATGGCTTTATCTGCTAAATCTACTCCTGTTACTTTTGCGCCCATTCTTCCGAGAGATAGTGTGTCTTGACCAAAATGACATTGTAAATGAAGTATTTTTTTACCCTTCACATCTCCTAATAATTCTAATTCTATGGACTTCAAAGAGGTTTTTCCTTTTAAGAAATTCTCGTTGTCATAAAATTTGGAATGAATATGAGTAGCCGTTTTTTTATTCCACAACTCTTTGTTGACTTGGATATAATTTTCCATGACTTTTTAGTTTAAAATTTATTAGTCCTCTGCCAGTAATTTTTGCTCCGAAATATTTATCTCTTCATTAAATAATAATAAGCGTTCTAATTGGTCCGCTAACACCACTTTAGTTTCTTTAAAATAGATGCTCCAATCGTCAATGCTACTAACTGTTTGAAAGGTGGGCATTGCTTTCAATTTATCTAATTTATTGAGCCAATCTTGTAGTTTCTGTTTTAGGCTGCTGACGGTACTTTCAAGCTTTTTCAATTCGGTTATTGTCTCTGATTTGCTAAGCATTGCTCCAGTTTTCACTTGTTCATTAATTGCTTTCACTCGTTCTAAATCATTGGCTTTATAGGCTTTATTTAATTCTACAAAGATTTCTTCTGCTTGTTCATGCAATTCTTCTACTACTCGGTCAGGATGACAACGAAGAGAAGTTTGACGATATAACTTTTTTAATTCCTTTTTTTGAGCGGGTGTTAAGGTATTTAATTGCTGTTTTTTGGATGCCTCAAACGATTTTGTATATTCTTCATGGTCATTTTGAGCTTCTTCAAATTCGGCTTGTTTTGCTGCATTTTCTGCATCTATTTTGGCTTCATAAGCTGCTTTTACCTTACTTTGAAAAAGAATCTTTTGTAATAAATTACCTAATTCTTGACTATGCAATTTACTGAACTCATGGATTACCTTTTGCGTTTCATTAAATTCTTGACTAATAGAAGTGATTTCTTCTTCCAATCTTTGAATTTCTCGGCGTAAGTTTTCTACGGGTGGTTCAATACTATCTTGCAGCACAACATGAAACTGAACAAAGGTTTTTATTAGTTCATGGGCATGGTCAAATTCTTTTTGTAAAATAGCCTGATGAATATTTTGAATATTTTTGTCTTCAGGGTATTGTTCTAATATCTGTAGTCTAAGGTGGATAAACTCCGTGTCTCCAATACTTAATAATACTTTGAGAATATTTAATTTTTGTAATAATTCGCCAATGGAATTTTTGGGACGTGGAGTAGTCTTAGGCAATTGATTCAGTATACTTAAATATTCAAATTCTTCGGCAAAGCCTTGAGATAGGGTAGGAATAGCCGTAGAAATAGTCAAGGTCTCTTCTTTTGGTGGATTTTTATGTCCCCAATTATAGTTGCCTGTAAGCACTAGCTGTTGGTCTACTAAGACAAATTTATGGTCGATTAATTTTTCACTTTCTAATTTATCTAACCAATGTAATTGAGCGCCTTGTTGAACTAATGCGTCATAAGCAGTTTGATTTTGCTGATTTGATTCATCTTTTATCAATACCATTTTAAGGGCAACTCCTGTCAATAATTTTTTTTCTAATAAGCCAAAAATACTTTTTTCGCCCAACCATCCAATGGCTAGATATAAGTTGGATTTAGCCGATGTTAATGCTTTAATTAACAGCGGCATCAAATCATTATTTTGTGTAGTTGTTTGTGTCATTTTAGTGCTATTTGCTGCTTCTTTTCTTTTTTAATTCTACTGCCTTTTCAATTTTTTTAATTGCTGTAGCCGCTCCAGGGTGGTCCAAATTTAATGCTTTTTCCAAATCAAATAAAGCGGCTTCATAATTTAATAAGTCCGTATGAGCAACACCTCGATTATACCAAGCATTAGCAGCTTCTTCCTCTCTTTTTAGTACAGTAGTATAATCTGAAATTGCATCCCTTACATGCCCCACATAATACCTCGCTTCCCCCCGATTGGCATAGGCATTAAGATGACTGGGTGCTAATTTGATGGTTTCGGTAAAATCTGAAATAGCTCCTCTGTAATCTTTAAGGTCAAATTTGGTGTAGCCTCGGTTATACCAAGCTTCTATGTAGTCTGGTTTTATCGCTATGGTTTGGGTAAAATCTACGATAGCTTCTTGAAATTGTTTGAGTTCATATTTTGCATAAGCCCGACTATACCAAGCATCTGCTAATGCTGGTTGAAGCTCAATAATCGTTGAAAAATCTTTGATGGCATTAGAATAATCCCCTACATCATAATATAAATACCCTCTTTCTAGGTAAGTATCAACATCAGTGGGAGCAATTTTGATACCTTCCGAAAAATCTTCTAGCGCGTCAGCAGTATCTCCTATTAACATTCTAGCTACACCACTTATCCTAAAAGCTTTTGGAAGGTCGGGTTTAATTTCTAATGCTTTCATACAAGCGTCGATAGCGTCAGGGTAGGCTTCTTTTTGCAGGAATTTTTCTGCTTCAACTAACCATTCATGCGCTTCTTTTTTTAAAAGCTTTTTAGTGATGTTTAACTGAAATTTTGTAAAATTAACAATTGCCTTATTTTGTATAACAAGACTTTTTTCTTTATCAATATCCTTCATTTTAACAAAAATTATTAAAGTTCAAACGAATTGTTAACAAGTGATTGGGGTGTTTTGAAGGGGGTTTTAGTTTATTTTTTAAATATATGTTATTTTTATTTTATTTATTTTATTGATTGTCAATTATTTACTACTAATTTTTAGTAACTATTCAGAACCGAGAGTAGAGAATAGAGATTTATTTTTAGGAAATTTGACCATTTTGAATCTATTAAATTAATTTTTGCTGATACTAAGTCTCTTTTCTTTCAATGTAATAGCCTGCCCCAAAAAAATCGAATTGGCGTCAAGGAAAAAAATTATAATATTTAAAGCATTGATTATTAATTAAATATCTTGTCAAATTAGAAATTAATATTATTCAATTTTAATATCCGTAGTTAAATCAAATCCGTGGTTAATAATTTTCTAACCACAGATTTGATTTAACCACGGATGTCAGGCATACGGAGAGTTATCATTTCTTTACTTGATGCTTAAATTAGGTTGCAAATTGCTGGTAATCAATTAGATAAATATTATAAGAAATTGGCTTGACGCCAATTCGAAAAAATCGGGGGTCTCTAATCTCTATTCTGAATTGTCACAATTTTCAAGTAATTGGTTTCCGATTTTTTAAAAAACGTTAATTATTTTTCCTGTGAATGTTATATTTTTGAATAAAAAAAGGCGTAAATTAAAGCCTTTTTTTTAATCTTGTAAAGATATTATATTTTTTAAACAATTCTTTTTAGAAAATAATCTTTTATAATTGAATAAATTATGTGTGAAAAAAATAGATTATTTCCTTCATGTTTGTTTTTTTTCATTTATATTTGCCAAACCTCATTCCTTACCTCTTTATGAAGTGATTACTAGAAAATATTGCTATCTAATCATAGATTGATTTTCTTGCAATTATTAAACCGTAATCAAAAAGTAGTTGATTCCCAATAGAATCTTTATAAATTAAATCAGCACACAACAAAATGCTTGTATTGTCGTAACAACATATACCATGTTTTTATAATGTAGTTCATCAAGTTATTTAATTTTTCAAAGATTTTAATAATACTTTCCATAAGACTATTTTGTAACGATTGGAAAAGATAGCGCTGATTTTAAAATCACCTAATTATCCAGTATCGTTAACCCCAATAAATTTAATAGATGTATAGCTAACAGCTATAACATATACCTATTCCTATGACGTAAATACTATTTTGTAACAATAGTTATATTTCAAAACACCGGAATACATGCTCAAAATTTGATTATTAGTTTTTACTACTAGTCATTATTTTTAAAACTAAATTATTAACACAATTTCATCATGAAACTTGCCAAAGACAAATTTATTAGCAGGTTGCAAAGCTCTATCGGCTTAAACGAAAAGCAATCCGCAGCTGTCTATCGTCTCTTACTAGATGACCGATTAGTTCCATCTCACGAAATCGTAAAAACGATTGAAGTGGTACGGGAAGTACCAGTAGAGGTTATCAAAACAGTAGAGGTTATTAAAGAAGTAGAAGTTATTAAAGAAGTACCCGTTGAAGTGATGCGGGAGGTTGCGACTATTCAAGAAGTAGAAGTGCTTAGAGAAAAGCCTGTGGAGGTTACTCGCGAGGTTAATGTTTTTCAGCCAGTAGAAGTTTCTAAAGAGGTTGCAGTAGAAGTGATTAAAGAATTAACGACTATTCAAGAGGTAGAAGTACTTCGAGAAGTGCCTGTGGCTTTGACCAATGAAATAGAGATTTTTAAAGAAGTTTCTGTGGTGAAAGAAGTACCTGTAGAATTGGTTAAAGAAGTAGAAATTATTAAAGAAGTCCCCGTAATTAAAGAAGTAACAGTCCCTGTTTACAGAGACCGAGAGGTTGTGAAAAAAGTGGAAGTGATTAAAGAAGTGCCGGTAGAGGTGATTAAAGAGGTTCAGGTGATTAAGGAAGTGGAAGTGATTAAAGAAGTGCCTGTGGAAGTGATTAAGGAAATAGAAGTGATTAAAGAGGTAATCGTAAGAGAAGAAGTCCCTGTTGAAGTGATTAAAGAGATAGAAAGAATTAAAGAAGTTGTTGTCACTAAAGAAGTTCCAGTAGCGGTAATCAAAGAAGTGGAAGTGGTGAAAGAAGTAGAGGTGATTAAAGAAGTCCCTGTAGAAGTATTTGTAGAAGTGCCAAAGCTTGTTGAAGTTGAAGTCGTGAAAGAGATTCCGGTAGAAGTAGAAAAGATTATACATCAAGTTGATGTAGTCCAAGTTACAAAAGAAATTCCTACGGCTGTATCAGAATCTATCGAAGTGATTAAAGAAGTGGAGGTGACTAGAGAAGTCTCTGTTCCTGTAGAAACTGTTTTTGAGAAAGTTAAAGAGATAGAAGTTTTCAAGGAAGTGCCTATTCCTGTTGAGAATAGAATCGAAACCATTAAGGAAGTAGAAATAGTGAAAGAGATTCCTGTTGAAACGATTACTAGAGTAGAAACGGTTAAAGAGGTTACCTTAAAAGTAGAAACTCCTGTTACCTTAAATAGAACGGAGCAAGTGGTGAAAGAAGTAGAGGTGAGGGTTGAAAAACCTGTTGTCGTTACCAATGAAGTAGAAGTGATTAAGGAAATTGAAGTATTCAAAGAAGTGCCTATCGAAGTAGTGAAGGAAGTACCAAAATTCCAAGAGGTAGAAATCATTAAAGAAGTGGCTCGACCAGTAGTAGAACAAGTTGAGGTAATCAAGTCTGTTTCTGTTAACCAAGAAGTGCCAGTTACTTTAGTGAATACGGTTGAAGTAATGAAGCCTGTTCATGTTAATAAAGAAATTCCTGTTGAAGTTACTAAAGAAGTCCAAATTACAAGGGATGTAGTGAAGGAAGTACCAGTTGAAGTGATTAAAGAGGTAGAAGTAATTAAGGAAATCGAAGTAGAAGTAATTAAGGAAGTAGAGGTAATCAAAGAAGTAATTAAAGAGGTGGAAGTCGTGAAAGAAATTCCTGTAGAAGTGATTAAAGAAGTGGAAGTCGTGAAAATAGTGGAAGTTACTAAAGAAATTCCTGTAGAGGTAATCAAAGAAGTTCAGGTAACTAGAACTGGTGAAGAAGTTAGCCGTTCGATTGTCGAAAGACCTAATTTGAAAACTTATCGAACTGGTAAGGAACGAATGATTCGAACAGGTCGAAAATATACTGAAAGAGAATTAGGAACGACGGAAATAAAAGGTCAAATAAGAAAAGATAAGGAAGATGATTATTTGAAATGTGCAGAGTATGAAGGTCGACCTGTTAACGATGCTGCAAATAATGTAGCTTTATTTAAGCATGATAATGGGCAATTCTATTTTGTATTATACAAAGCGGATGGTGGTGTAAGATTGAGAAGTGAAGGTTTCGCTACGACTAATGATAGAGATGAAGAATTAGCAGGCGTACTTAAATATAAAGATGATGAGTCGCTTTATTCTAAGATTGAAGTAGGCAACTACTACATGGACGTTTTAAAAGATAATACAGGTAGAGAAGTAGGTAGAAGTTGTGCAATGAAAATTGCTGCAACTACAACTGCCACTGCCGCAACAACAACAACAACAACAACAACTACTACTACTACTGACACTGGAAGTGTAGAAGTAGACCCAATTTTTGGTTTAAAATCTGATAATCTTCAAATTGTAGAAGGTATTGGACCAAAAATCAATGAGTTATTGAGAGCTGCGGGTATTATTACTTGGAGACAATTATCGAAAGCAACACCAGAACGCTTAAAAGAAATTTTGACGGATGCGGGACCTCGATTTAAAATGCATAACCCACAATCTTGGCCAGAACAAGCAGCGTTTGCCGCAAATTATGAGTGGCGAACACTGATTGAATTCCAACAAGTATTGGATGGCGGAAAAGATGGTGCTGATACGCTTTCAGATTCTAAATTAGAAAAATTACTAATTAAGAAAGGTAAGATTAAAGCCACTCCTGCTGCACCTAAAGCTGCAAAAGAAGTTAAAGCAGATGAGATTACTACGGACCCTGTTTATGGTTTAAAATCAGATAATCTTCAATTAGTAGAAGGTATCGGACCAAAAATCAATGGTTTGTTAAATGATGCAGGTATTGTAACTTGGAGACAATTATCTCAAGCTAGTTCTGAGCAATTACGCAAAATTTTGACGGATGCTGGCCCTAGATATAAAATGCACAATCCTGATAGCTGGCCTGAGCAAGCTGGTTTTGCTGCCAATGGCGAATGGGATGCTTTAATTAGTTTCCAAAAAGTATTAGATGGTGGGAAAGATAATAAAGGAGGAGGTACTTCTGATTCTAAGCTTGAAAAGCTTTTGATTAAGAAAGGTAAGCGATAAATCGTGAATTGATTTTGAAACTTTATACCGGTAGGCATCTTTGATGCTTACATTTCATAAATACCTATAATTAAGGGAACACATTGATAAAATGTGTTCCCTTTTTTAGTTTTTATTACCTACCTTTAGGCCGATTTATTGGCATTCCGTCAATCATTCACTTATGATTATAACGAAAGAAATGAAAGATCTACTCTTTTTTTTATGCTGCTGCTTCCTCTTTGCTTGTAGTAATCCTGCTACGAATTATGACTTACTGATTAAAAATGCTACTATTTATGATGGAACGGGTGCTAAACCAACCCTTGGCTTGGTTGCCATCAATGACGATAAGATTGTTGATGTGGGCAATTTAGAAAATGTGAGTGGCACTAAAGAGATAGATGCTAAGGGTATGGCAGTCAGTCCTGGTTTTATTAATATGTTGAGTTGGGCGACAGTAAGTTTGATTGAAGATGGACGAGGGATGAGTGATATTAAACAAGGAGTCACCCTTGAAGTGATGGGCGAGGGGTGGTCGATGGGGCCACTTAATGAACAAATGAAAACCGATAATCTAAAAAGCCAAGGCGATATTCAATATGATATTTCATGGACTACTTTAGGAGAATACTTAGAATTTTTAGAGCAAAAGGGCGTTGCGCCAAATGTAGCTTCTTTTATGGGCGCAACAACTGCGAGAATCCATGAATTAGGTTATGAAGACCGACCGCCTACACCTGAAGAATTAGAAAGAATGAAGAGATTGGTGCGAACTGCAATGGAAGAAGGAGCAATGGGAATTGGTTCTTCTTTGATTTATGCACCTGCTTTTTATGCCGAGACAGACGAACTAGTAGCACTTTGTGAAGTGGCTGCTGAGTATGGTGGAAGATATATTACTCATATGAGGAGTGAAGGCAACAAAATATTAGAAGCAGTGGATGAAGTACTGACCATTGCCAAAGGAGCAAATATTGGCGCAGAGATTTACCATATGAAAGCAGCGGGAAAAAGCAATTGGCCAAAGATGGATTTAATGATTGCCAAAATTGATAGCGCCCAACAAAGCGGTTTAGACATCACGACAAATATGTATAATTATGTGGCAGGAGCTACGGGTTTAGATGCTTCCATGCCACCTTGGGTACAAGAAGGAGGCTATAAAGCTTGGGCGAATCGACTCAAAGACCCACAGATTAGGGCAAAAGTCAAAGAAGAAATGAAAATTGATGCGCAAGATTGGGAAAATCTTTATGCTGCTGCTGGTTCTGCGGACAAATTATTACTCGTTGGTTTTAAAAGCGATAGTTTAAAGAAATTTACGGGGAAGACCTTAGCGGAAGTCGCAACTATTCGAGGAACAACGCCTGAAGAAACGGCGATGGATTTAGTGATTCAAGATGGTAGTAGGGTAGGGACAGTTTATTTTTTAATGTCGGAAGAAAATATTAAAAAACAATTGAAATTACCTTATCTGACTTTTGGCTCAGATGCGGGCGCATTGGCAGCAGAAGGTAATTTTTTAAAATCAAGCACGCATCCAAGAGCCTATGGAAATGTAGCTAGACTATTGGGTAAATATGTCAGAGACGAACAAATTATTCCCTTGGAAACAGCCATCAAAAAATTAACTTCCTTGCCTGCTGAGCATCTAAAAATAAAAAATAGAGGCTTATTAAAATCTGGTTATTTTGCTGATGTAGTGATTTTTGACCCCAATACTGTCCAAGATAAAGCTACTTTTGAAAACCCTCATCAATATGCAGAAGGTGTTGAACATGTTATTGT
>CAYMSC010000123.1:0-13730 GCA_964392805.1 uncultured Saprospiraceae bacterium | reverse complement strand
TCTAGGACTAGGCATTTTTTTGAAGAATAGCCCCGCTATTCCTCAAAAAAATAACATGAGCAAACGCTGTTTGTGAACCGCTTGCGGATGGGTGGCCTAGGGCAAAATATCAGCTCCTAAATGCGGAAGTTATTCTTTAGCCGTTACTAAACTAAAAACTTTTAAAAGTATCATGGCAGAAAAATTACATAAACTAGGCTTAAAATTACCGACGGACCCAAGATGGGTCAACATGGCAGAAATCAGCTTAGAAGACATCTTGACCGACCATGCTTATTGTGAGCAAAAGGCAGCGACTTCCTGTATTACCTTGATTCAAAAATACCCCGAAAGAAAAGAGCTAGTTAGAGCATTAGCGCCTATTGTCACTGAAGAATGGGGACATTTTCGCTTAGTTTTAGCTGAGTTAGATAAAAGAGGACTCGAATTAGGGGAACAACGGAAAGATGAATATGTCAATAAACTCATGAAATTTAATAAAAAAGGAGGGAGTCGAGAAGACCGATTATTAGAAAAATTATTAACCTTTGCCTTAATCGAAGCCCGAAGTTGTGAGCGCTTTCGTTTATTATCACTTCATATTTCAGACGATAGCTTAAAAGAATTTTATCATATGTTCATGGTTTCTGAGGCTGGTCATTACCATATGTTCATAGATTTGGCTCGCAAATATGCGGGTAAAGAAAAAGCCAATGCGCGTTGGCAAGAGTATTTGGCTTATGAGAAAGAAATGTTGCCGACTTTGGAGGTACGAGGTGATAGAATGCATTAGATTGTAGAGGCATGGGCGTAAGCTTCGCACCATGCCTTCTAAACTCTTCTTTCTAATTTTAAAATAAAAAATTAAGGAAAAAGATGTTTTTTATTTCATCAACTCCGCCGTCTCCATCAATCGTATCAACTCCGCACGATAACCGTTCTCATCTTCTCCCTTTCCGCTTTTCGCTAATTGAATAGCTTGCGCAAAATTGGCGGTATTTTTATAGTCCGAATCTCTGAGCAACAAACCAAATTCGGCAACAGCCGCAGAAAATTTAAAATTTGGACTCGTCTTTTCCAAAGAACGCTGACCATCTAATATTGGTTTTTCAATTAACTGACTTTTAGCACCATCTGGTTTTTTATACCGTAATTTGATGGTCATCAATTCTTTGGAATTATTAGGAACGACTTTAGGGGTGGTTTGCGCTTGATATTTTAAGGGGTCAACGGAAGCAATAAAGTTACTACTCACGCCTGTTGGGATAATTTCATACAAAGCAGTAACGGTATGTCCTGCGCCTAATTCTCCTGCATCTTTTTGGTCGTTATTAAAGTCTTCTGCTGCCAACAATCTATTTTCATAACCAATCAAGCGATAACTTTGTACCTTGGCAGGATTAAATTCTATTTGCAATTTCACATCTTTAGCAATGGTAAATAAAGTACCACCAAATTCATTGACCAATACTTTTTTAGCTTCTAAAATATTGTCAATATAAGCATGGTTGCCATTGCCTTTATTCGCCAATTCTTGCATTTTATCATCTTGGTAATTGCCTACTCCAAAACCTAAAACGGTTAGAAACACGCCACTTTTTCGTTCTTTTTCAATAAGTTTGATTAAGGCTTCATTGCTACTTACACCGACATTAAAATCTCCATCTGTAGCTAAAATAACTCGGTTATTTCCTTCTTTCACAAAATTTTCTCTGGCAATATTATAAGCTAATTGGATGCCTGCCGCACCTGCTGTTGAACCACCTGCTTTTAATTGATTGATGGCTGCTTTAATTTTTTGTGGATTTGTTCCTTTTGTAGCTGGTAAAACGGTACCTGCTGCGCCTGCATAGACCACAATTGCCACTTTGTCCTCCGCTCTCAATTGATTGACCAATAACTTTAAAGAAGCTTGTAACAGAGGTAGTTTATTGGGGGCTTCCATACTTCCCGATACATCTAATAGAAAAACTAAATTGGAGGGCGGTAATTCATCAGTCGCTATTTTTTTACCTTGCAAGCCAATATGTACTAGGCGATGTTGTTCATTCCAAGGACAACTTGAAATTTCTGTGATAACCTCAAAGGGGTCTTTGTTTTTTGGTTGTGGATAATCGTAATTAAAATAATTAATCATCTCTTCTATTCTTATCGCATCCACAGGTGGTTTTTGACCACTATTTAGAAACCGTCGAAGATTACTGTAAGAAGCGGCATCCACATCTATAGAAAATGTAGATAAAGGGTCTTTGGTGACTTGGTGGAATTTATTTTCTTGGATGGTAGCATAAGATTCTCTGTTGACGCCATTTGTAGGAAAAGTCCTGAGTGCCCCTAACTGCCTTGAACCCAATACAGAAATTGATGCCGGAGACTCTTGTACTTTTTCACGACGTCTAGATGCACTTATCACCACCTCTTGCCCAATCCTACGGTCGGCTTTCAATTCAAATGTAAGATTAGTTCCATGTACACATTTGACTTCGATTGTAATATATCCATTATACCGCACCTCTAAGGTAAGGATAGAATCAAGCTCGGTCGTAAAAGAAAATAGGCCATCTAAATCAGTTGAACTGCCAATTTCTGTTCCTTTAATCATAACATTAGCACCAATCAAAGGCTCCTCAAGTTCAGCATCTAAGACGACACCAGAAAAAGTATATTGACTAAAAAGACAAGTATTTAATAGCCACAAACAGCAAAATAAAAGGGAAAGCTTCTTCATTATTTAGGGTATTTTTATGGTTAAAAAAATAAGTTTTCAGCAAATAGATGGATGAAAAGAAAGAATTACATAAATTTGTTACAAAATAATTTTTCAATCAGGGAGTTGGAAATAAATAAGGTATCCAAAAATGTGGTTTTAGTTTGTTCTTATTCAAGGCGCTAAAAACGGAGTTACCCCTTTGGGTAATGAGTATTTTAGCAACGCAGAAGAAGGGCAAACTAAAGCCACAGAGTGGGTAGGTTATATTTTTCCAATTCCCTTAATTAAGGCTTAACCGCTTGTATGTTCAAAATTTTCAAAAAAAATCCATCCAATTATTCAGATGCTGAATTGGTCGCTCGTTACCAAAAGACGGGGGATATGGAATTGTTGGGCGTTTTGACAGAACGGTACACCGAATTAATTTATGGGGTTTGTCTAAAAGTTTTGAAGCACGAAGCAGAGGCAGAAGATGCCTTTATGGGGGTCTTTGAAAAATTAACCAAAAAGGTACAACAGCATGATATTCAAGAATTTAGACCTTGGCTACATGTCTTGACTAGAAACCATTGTTTGGAGATATTGAGAAAGAAGGGCAAACATTTAACAGTTTCTTATGATAGTGAATTTATGCAATCGGAAGAAGCGGTGCATCCTTTTATGGAAGAAGCCACTAATGGAAAGCTAGATGCCCTAACAGGTTGTTTAGATACCCTAAAAGGAGAACAAAAAATCTGTGTGCAACTTTTTTATTTTGAAGGTAAATCTTATAAGGAAATTGCTGCTTCAAAAAATATGGAAATGAAGAAAGTGCGGTCTTATATTCAAAATGGACGGCGTAACTTAAAAATTTGTATTGAACAAAAGGAAGCAGTTAATAAAATAAATAGGTAGGTAATAGACAATTGAATAGAATATTAATCAAATTATTAGGAAGGAGGGGCTTGGAGATTTATTTTTGTCTGTGTATAATATTGAATTTATAAAAATGAAAAATTTATTAAATAAATGGCTGGGTGGTTCGACGACTTGGGACGAAGAAAAACAACTTCGTCGAACAGCATCGAACGATGACTTTCTAGCGGAGGCAATGGAAGGATATGATGCTTTTCCAAATAGCAATCATGCTGCTGCTGTTGACCGATTGAAAGCTCGGCTGCCCAAAGGAAAACAGCAAAATAAAGGTTTGCTAATTTCCTTACCTAGAGTGGCAGCAGCAGCGGCTGTTATTGGTTTAATAGGGACTTTATTTTGGGTACAACAACGAATCGAAGAACCAGCCATTTTAAGTCAAAATAGTCCACAGGTTAATACATCCAGTCCGCTTGAAAAAACGGAAGCTAAAGAAAGTTTATTCGAAGAAGCACCTGCAAACGAAATCATAGCATCGGCAGACCAAGCACCTAATATTCCTAGCGAAATAAAAATTAATAAAGAAAAAAGTACGAATAAACCTATCCTAAAGAAAAAATCAACTCCTAAGCCAACTATTACTCCTGAGCCTTTAGCTAATGTTCAAGAAGATTATGCTTCGGCGGAAGCTGATGCAGCGGTAAGCAATTTACCTTCCGAACCAGTAGTAGAAGAAGTGGAAGGTATTATTGTAATGACGGAACCTACGCCTGAAAAAATAGTAGTCAAACCTGCTCAAGAAGTAGAAATGGCAGCAGAAGCAGCAACTTATGATGCTCGTGTGATAGCAAGTCAAGGTACACCTGCTACCTCAATGGATGCTGATGCTACTACAAAAATGCCGCAACTTTCTAAAATGAAAGTAATAGCGCCGCCTAAGGTAAATTATTATGTTGGACAAGTTCAAAATGAAGATGGTCAGCCTTTGAGTGGGGTGAAAATTGTCGGTTTGAACACTTCTTTTAATACTATGACTGAAATGAATGGTGACTTTATTTTAAAAACGGATGGTCAACTCACTAAAATAGCCGTATCTAAAGATGGTTATCATACTAGAAAAATTGCCATTAATCAATATAGCGATTTTTTAAATGTTGCCTTGGTAAAAAAAACAACTAAAGTTCCAGGCTCAGAAGAGCTACTCACTTCAGCACCTAAACCAGTTCAGGGATTTGTTCACTTTTTTGACTATTTAGCTAAAAATACCGTTTATCCACAAGCCGTTAAAGACCGAGGCATGGAACGAGAAGTAGAAATAAGATTTTTTATTGATGAAAATGGTACGCCAACTGATTTAAAAGTTAGCAATCCCGATGCTTATGGTTTTGATAAAGAAGCCATTCGATTATTAGAAAATGGACCAAAATGGCAGCCTGCTAATAGTCATGCTCGGTATTATGTGCATTTTGAAAAGTAGCTATTTATAATCTGCTACAAAAAAAGCCTGCACTAGAATAGTACAGGCTTCAAAAGTATTAATTCTCAAAAAACAATTACAAATTAAAGAGGACCAAAATAAATTAGTCCGTCTATTCTTTTGCCTCCTTTATTCTAAGTGCATCATTTTCTGCACTTTTGTTCCGAAGGCTGTCTCTAAACGGTAGTAAAATACCCCTTTAGGTAACTCACTCAAATCAATTGTCTCTGCATTATATCCTGCTTCGTATCTACCTTTTATTACTTGCATTTCTTTACCTTGAACATCTAAAATGGTTAACTGTCCAGTTGACGCTTCTGGTAGGGTAAATCCAATGGTGGTACTATTCTTAAAAGGATTAGGATTATTTTGGAATAAATCAAATGTGCTAGTAACCGATGCTACAAAATCTAATTGTACGCCAACTGCCTGTTGATTAATAGTAATCCCTTCGACTGGGGTAATCACTGAATTCAATGCTAACATTTCACTTAAAACACCTGCCTTGTTCGCCTTAAAGTGTAAAGTAAACCATGCTTTGTTGGTCGAAATTGGATTTCCTGTAGACCACGCAGTCATCAATAATCCTCGATTTTGTAAGGTCAAACCAAAATTATCCTTAGAGGCAATACCTGCTTCTATATCCTGTAGTTCCAAGCCATCAAAATCCAAAGTAAATTGATAACCTGCTACATCAGTGGAGTTCAACAATTGGAAAGGCACTGCGTAAGTCTTATCTTTTTCTATTGATAAATCAGTTGTTTGAAAAACAATTGCTTCACTATTTCGAGCATCTACCTCTAATACGCCAAGACCATTTGGATTGACCGTTCCATTGGCATCTCCTACCTTCACCGCAATGAAATCCATATCGGTAACATTTCCCATATTTTCTGTAACCAAGAAGCTTTCCATAAACGGAGCATTTGCTGCCGTAACAATATCCGTAAATTCAAAGTCTGCGTCAATAAATCGCCAACTCGTATTATTTTCAAAAAACTCATCTCTTGCCAATACTACTTTTCTGATTAACACAATATCAAAAGCAGTCACTGAACCAGATTTATTAACATCTGCTGCAATTGTTTGAAAAGGAGATACAAATGGTTCTATGCCTAGAATATGACGACTAATTACCACATTATCAAAAGCGGTCACCCCTTCCGCAGAATCCTCATTATTTTTTGGTACGATTCGAAACGTTTGATTAACATTTAAAGTCAATGAATAACGACCATCTGCATCGGTTAGGACTGGGTCTGGAACAACTCCTCCAACCGCTCCTGCATTTTCTACAAAAACCTGAAACCCCTCTACTGGCTCTCCTCTAAAAGTTGTAATTCGACCAGCAACTGTCCGTTCGCCACAAGTAAAGAAGGAGTCTTCTACTTTAATCACTGCTGGACACAATTGAATATTCATAGAATCCGAAGCTACGTAAACATTGATGTTTTGAGCCCCTCTATCCGTACAGTCGTAAACAACACTATCTGGTAAACTTGGGAAATCCATGATATTTAATGGTTCTGGCACGCCCAATTCTGGATACCAAAATCTAAATGCTAAATCTGTTCGAGCCAGACAAGTATCAAAGGGTTCTATATCATTTGCTAAAATCACTGCTTCGCCAGTCATTATATCAATATTTGCTCCTGCGGTGTCAATACACAATGATTTACAAAATTCCTCATTCATCTCTCTGCCGATAGCTGGTGGTGCTTCAAAAGTTAAGACTAAGGTATCTGAGATGAGCTGACATCCTGCAATGCCAAAATCAGCTGTATAAATAATTGTATCTAAACGGATTTCTCCTTCCGCTAAATCATTAGGAATGTAAACTGTTTGATTTACAGTAGAATTAGTAAAATTCCCATTCACAGCATGCCATTGGCCTACCTCTACTACTTCTGAAGTAATAGCGGTAAATATTAAATCTGGCGTCCCCATATGTATTTGGTCTGCTCCAATATCAACTGTTGGGGTTGGCTTAACAGTAATTAATAGCGTATCTATGGGAACTGCACAAGACAAGGAAGAAGCTGTATTTAAAATCAATACGTCTATTCTATCTGTTGTCCCTGTATTCGGCGAAGGCGTATAAATTGCATTAAGACTATTTGAAACATCCACTGTTCCTGCATTATTTAAAATTAGCCATTCTGCCGAATCTATACCAATGCTCAATGCTCCTTCTAGTTGTATAGTTGACCCCGTACATATCTCTGTATCATTTCCTGCATCCACCTCTATTTGACCAATTACTGTTACCCGCATCGTTTGCTGTACATTGGTACAAGTACCATTTACAAAACTAATATTAGCAGTCAATAAATCCAGTCCGTTTCCGCCATTCACGGGTGCATGTGTATAAGTAGTCTGTTGCATGGTACTGTCTGCAAAGGTGCCACTATTACTCGCCCAAAAGAAAGCTGCTGCTCCATTAACCGTAGCAGATAAATTAAGTACTTCTCCTTCGCAAATCGTAGTATCACTTAATGCTTCCAAAGTAGCACTAGGCACAACGGTAACGAGTAAGGTATCTGCTCCGACATTACAAATATTTGAGGCATCTACAACTGTTAAAATAAGAGTATCTATTCTAGCAGTTGTTGCTAATCCAGTATTTGGGGTATAAACTGGTGTAGCAATATCATCGGCATCAAATACCCCCATATTACCAACTACTCCCCATTGAATCGTATAATCATCTGGATTACTAAGCCCTGCATCTAATGCTAATGCATTTGCTTCACAGATAGTTGTGTCTGAAAGATTTAAGGCAATTGTACCTACTTCTTTGATGGTTACTGTGACTTGAGTTAAATCTGCTGGACAAGCATTATTAATCAAGCGAGTTCCATAAATAATCGTATCTGTCAACACACCTCCAATTAAGGTAGGTGGGGTATTTGGATAATTAACTAAAGAGGTAGAAAAAGTACTACTGAAAGTATCTATCAGCCCAAATGTCTCCACTAATAAATTAACTTGGTCTCCTGCACAAATAGTAGTATCACTAACTAAAATAGCTCTTGGTGTATTCAATATGGTTATATCAATCGTATCCATTATACTAGGACATGTGCCTGCTCCGTCAACATCTCCTAAATCTAAAATGATTTGGTCGACTCGATTACTCTGTGTTGTATTTTCATTAGGCACATAGAATAATTGATTATTATTTACTTCAACTACTCCATCATTATTAGAAACAGTGTAGGTAAAATCATTAATAGTTCCTGCAAAGGCAGTATTCAAAGCAATGGTATCTTCTTCACAAATTGTTCCTGCTGCTCCGATTGATATTCTAGCTAATCCAAAAACAGTAACCAACATGGTATCTTGAATCGCCGTACAAAGCCCTAAACTATCTATACTTGTCACGATAATTCCATCTGGTCGATTAAATGTTGGAATCGTAAAATCAGGCTGATATAAACCAGTTGGGCTAGGATTGGTGGCAAAAGTACCATCCGTCGAAGTCCATGTTAGTTGATTATTTACGCCCGCATTCTGTGGAGTTAACACTTGTGTCAACTCACCACATAGGGAAACATCTGGTCCAAGTTCTAATATTGGCTTAGCAGATACAAATATTTCAATAGAATCAATAGCTTGTAAACAATTAGCACTTCCATTATTACTTGTCAAATAAATAACATCTAATCGGCCGGGGCTAGTAATGGTTCCTACGGGACTATATTTAGCGGTTGTGCTTGTTAGTGTATCTATCGTTCCACTACCCGCCACTTTTGTCGACCAAGTAAATCCAGTTGCCGCCGAAGCAAAAGTACCTGCAATATCAATCGTATCACCTTCGCACATAGTCAAAGAATCTACTAAAGCCATTACTACTGGTCCTTCTTGAACAATTACATATAAAGTGTCCGACACTACTAAATTAGTACAAGTTCCCGCTAATATATCGGTGGTTAGTATTAAAGTATCGACTCTTTGTGTACCAATTACGCCTTGATTTGGTGTATAAGTAGCCCTTGCACCGCTGAGTATATTAGAAATTATGCCAGTTCCATTGACCACACTCCATGTCGCTCCAATTGCTCCTCCTCCGTATCGACCGTCCAAAGCAAGTCCTACACCTTCGCATATAAAAGCCGTATCAATGGATTTATTCGGGTCGGCTACTTCGACTGTTGGTGCATTGTATACCGTAACCAACACTGTATCTTCTACTGCTGGGCAGATGCCTTCGGGGTCAACCGTAGCATAAATTATCGTATCAACTCTTAATTGGGCGGAAACAGAAGCGATTAGATTGGGTTGATAAACAACTGAATTCTGAGCAGTCGTCGTCGTATCAGTTGTTTCCATATTTACGAATGTTCCCCTCGACTGAAGGATATTCCAAAAAAGAGAATCGCCAAAACCTGTTGACACTGCCGTTAAGGTAATCGTGCTTGTTTCGCATACTACTTTATCCGTTACGTTACTTAAAGCTGCTGCTTTGTTAACTTTTACTATTATAATGTCTTCTGCTGCGGTACATGTTAAAACAGAATTGGTGCTTCTGAGATAAATCGTATCTAATCTAATATCATTACTTTGTCCTATGTCGGGTGTATAAGAAGTAGAAAAGTTGACTGATGAAGCAGTAGGATTGTTAAAAGTTCCTGTATTTGAAAACCATTCAATATTTTTAGTTCCATTACCTCTAGTTCCACTTATGGTCGCCAAGGTTTCCCCTTCACAAACGACTAAAGTATCTGGGTCAGTTGCCAGTGTTCCTGCTATACCTGCAGTAGTGATTTCTACTAGGTGACTAGGATTAATGGTAATATCCAAACTGTCTCTAAAATCAGGGCAGAAGCTACTTGTGCTTGATGCAGAAAATTTAATATTATCAATTCTTGGCGTTGTTCTAGGGTCGACTATAGCAGGAAAATAAGTGACTCTTTGGCTAGCCGCTGTATTAGAGGTAGTTTGCCCAGAAAATGTACCCGTTGCGGTACTAGACGAAACCTGCCAAGCTGTAAAATTACCGATACCTCGAATTGTTGTTCTTAATAGTCTATTGTTTCCATTACACAACGTTACATCTGAGATTGGGTCAAGACTTACTCCATTAAAAATAACCACTTCTACATAAGCCGTATCTGGTTGACAACCAAGTAAACCTGTTGATATAGCCATTAATGTATCATTTCGGCTGACCGTCGTATTATCGTTTATGTCATTCGGCATGTACCTTGCGGTTACGGAATCTACCGAAGTTAAAGTGCCTCTGGTAGAATGTGCAGGAATTAATTTCCAAGTAACGCCCGTTGCTCCAGAATGAATGACAGCTTTAATACTATCCAAATGGGTCATTTCTCCTTCACAAATAGTGTCTGATGCGGCGACAATAGAAATACTTGCTGTATCGATAATGGTTATAACAACCGTGTCGGTAGCTATCAAACACATCCCTCCACCAGTAATCGAAGTAGGGTTTGTAGCGGCAATTATGGTATCTGTTCTTGACAAATCAGGAAATACAATTGGCACTGCTGACGTATATAAATATTGAGTTGTATCATTTATTTGACTTGGTAACATACCGGGTATTCCACTTGCTAAAGTGTCCCATCTAGTAATATAATCAATGCTCCCTCTAGGAGATAAAGAGTGAATTGTTGCAGTATCTAAAAGACAAATAGTGGTATCTTGGCTCAAAGTTAATTGAGGTATTTTATACAAATTAACAACTACTGTATCAACTGCGGGAACACAACTGGTAAGCGGAAGAGTCGTTACAATCAACGTATCTTTTCTAGTTAAATCCGTGGTACTAATATCATTTGGTATATAAATAGTGGCTAAACTATCTTCATCAATAAAAATACCGTTCCCACTAGGGTTTGTCCATAAAACTGCTGTTGCAGCACCTCCCAACATAGCGTCTATAGTGATAGAGTCTCCTTCACAAATTTCAAACGGCCCTACACTAGCTGTCACCTCATCTATCTCAAAGACTTTAACTATAACTGTATCTACAAAAGCATCACAAGTAGGTGTTCCCGAAGGAATTGTTGTTACAATAAGCGTATCAAATCGAACAGCATCCCCTTGGGTTAATAGGTTTGGAATATAAATAGCATTACTATCTGCCGCCGTAGTGGTCGTGGCAAGAATTCCTGTATTATGAAAAATAGACCACGTTAAATCATTACCAATAGCTCCTTTTACTCTTATGGCTTGCATTTCAATAGAATCTCCTTCGCAAATTTCCGCAAGCGTAAAAGTATTATAAATAGAATCCGCCCAATGTACCATTATATCCAACGTATCTTTAGTAGTTGGGCATACGGAAACATCATTATCAGTTTCTAAATATAGTTTATCTATTCTAGTGGCTGTAGTTAATCCTCTATTCGGGAAATAATATATGGAAGTATTTGTGTCATCGGTTATCCCATTTGTAATATTGAAAACGCCTGTATTGGTTGTCCAAAATATAGAATCTGAATTTCCGCCAGGCATAGCAGTAATCAAAACAGAATCCTCTTCACAAATTGGATTATTGGCTAAACTTGGCGTAGAAATAGTCGGTGCTTGTCTAATAGTAATTATAGCAGTATCCGAAACTACTGGACAAACGCCATTTGGTGCAGCTTGTGTATAAGCAATTACCTCATCTATTCTATCTCCACCAGATATAGGGTTATGTGTATAGATTAAAGTATTATCATCAAAACTTCCATTTGGATGTTCCCATCGGTCAAAAAGGGAACCATCAAATGTTAACGCTAAAGTAGCTTCCTCCCCTTGACAAATTTCTAAGTCTGGCCCTATGTCTATTGATACTGCCTTTAATACATTTAAGGAAATAGTATCCGCTGGAAATACCTGCGTATTATCTCCAAATGATACATCCATATCAAGTGCATCTCCACTATTAAACATCGACGCATCTACTGCTAAAGACAAGTTGGTATTAATTGTTGAGGTATAAAAAACAACTCTATTATGTTTATAAACAATGGTGTTTCCTATTCTTTCGACTCTGAAAATATCATTTCCAGCTACTAAATCTATCGATGGGGCATCTGCTGGAAATGTTCCATTTTCAATTACAAACGCTTTATTCTGGGTAGTATTAGAAACCTGAATACCAAAATCTATCGTATTCGGGTCAATACTATGGGCATCAATGGCTATAGACAATCCAAATACAGACTGAACCGCAACGCCATATTTTGCTTCTACCCAACCAGAAGTATTTACTGGTAGGATATTTTGAGACCTCGCACCTGAATTCCCTTGCCCATCAATTGTACAGACAAAACTACCCCCCATTGTATCTATCCCTACTGGATTGAACCACTGGGCAGGATAACCTTCATCTAAAGTAGCAATCACTAAATCTGTTCTTGTACTTCCATTTACTGGATTAGGCATATACTTAATACTTGATGCGTTTGGGCTAGTAGCATCAGAAAAAACTCCAGTCCCGTTCAATGAGCTCCAAACTATTGGGACATTGGTCGGAGTAACACTTAAAGTATGGGGTACCTCTGCGCATATATTTGCAGGTGCAGGATTAAGGCTTAAATTTATTGTTTGCCCAAATACATCATTCGTTCCTAATAGTAAAAGAATAGAAAATAAAAAATTGGTTAAAATAATCTTTTTAAAAGAAAGGGTAGATAGAAAAATCCAACAGTTAATAAAAATAACGGTAAGTCTTTCCTGTCGAAGAAAGTCAAATTGCTTGTTCATAAATCTAAGGTGTTTGGTCATTGTTTTTTTTGAGAAAAATACGAATACAATCTTTTAACCATTTGATAATCAGCACTTAATGTCATTATCCATAACGCACTTATATGGTAAAATCGTCAAACATTGTTTTTTTGACAATATCATTTAATGATTGTCGATTAGTATTTTAGGTCTGAAATAGCTGCTACACAATAGGCTAATTCAGTCTTCCTGTTAACAGGAAATTGTAAATCGGTAATGGGAGAGGTGATAAGGTAAAGGGGAACTCGGACAAAACCTCAAAGGGTCAACTGCTCATATAAGTATTGAAAGTGAATCATACTTCCATTATTATAACCTATATATTAGATAGCAATAATAGCAACCAAATTATAGGTAGTTTAAATAGGGTGTCCTAAATAGCGAAGGGTTTTTTAATTTGTAGGTTGTAAAATGTAAAATAGATGAGAAAAAATCCGTAAGAGGTTATAAAAATAGGTCTTTTAAGTATAAAATTCCACTTGTTTTATAAAATGTGCTATTTTTTTATCATTTTAGTGTATAATTTTACAAAAAATCAGAGAAACTACCACTTTTATTATACTATGAGAAATCAATGTTTGGAATGTAAAGAAGAATTCCACGGACGCGCTGACAAAAAATTTTGTTCCCCTAACTGCCGAAGTGCAGCGAATAACAAGGTTAATCGAGATGCTATTAATTTTGTAAGAAACATCAATAATATACTGCGCAAAAATCGCCGAATTTTAGTAAAACTAAATCCTGATGGCAAAATTAAAATCCATAAAGATAAGCTATTAGGAGAAGGCTTTAAGTTTAGTTATTTTACTAATATCTATCAAACTAAAAATGGCAATACCTATCATTTTGTTTACGATTATGGGTATATTGCTTTGGACGATGGATTTTATACTTTGGTTCGTAGGCAGAGTTATGTGGAATAAGGTGAATAAGGTGAATAAGGTGAATAAGGTGAATAAGGTGAATAAGGTG
>CAYMSC010000122.1:0-13828 GCA_964392805.1 uncultured Saprospiraceae bacterium | reverse complement strand
TTAATAACAGATAATTGATTAGGAAAAAATAATAAGATAGCCATTTTGAGATTTTTAAGAGGACATAAATAAATTACTACTGTTGAAGCAAATTAAAAGTCTAAAAGCTTAAAAAATATTTTGATGGAGGAATTGTTTGTTTTTATCGATGAATTCTTCAAAAAGGTGTTTTTTGGAAAATTTAGGACTTTTTTTGTCTCAAAACCTACTGTTTTATTATCATTCGTAAGATTTTTGGTTTTTTGTAAGAAAAAAGCAAAAAAAAAATTTAGATTTTAAACTTTCTTTTAGTATATTGTGTTAAAGATGAGAAAGTCGAAATATAATTCTTTTCTAAAAGAAGAAAATTGTTAGATTTTTCCAATAATTAATATAAGTTATAAAATTTATTTTTATCAAAAAAATTATTAAATCTGTTTGTAAATCAAAATAGATTTTATATCTTTGCGTCACAATTAAGAAATTACGATGTTTTAACATTAAAGATATATAAGAATTTGTTTTCATTTGGTTTTTTGGGTTAAGGTGCTGACTTCTCTAGTCAGCACCCCTTTTTTTTTAAGCCTCTTTTTTATTTTTCACCAACAATCTTCCAAAATCTCTTTTTTATTTTACAATACTTTCTAAGTAGTTACTAAAATTTCAGATGTTTAATTTTAAAAATTAGATAATTTTACTAATTAAAATTAATTATCAGTTCATTAAATTAAGCGCTTATTGTCTTAAAATCTCCACCAAGTCTATCTAACTCCTGTACTTTAATCCTAACATATCAACCTATATTAGATTCCATCTGAGAGATAAATAGTACAATTGCAAATTTTTATTTGATAATAAATTTTCACTTTTCTTTTTTGGTTTGAAAAACTACAAGGATAAGACATTTTCCTATAAGTTAGGAAACCACATATATATTATTATTAGGGGTAATATAGCAAAAATATATCCTATTTTGTGACATAGAAGATATACTACATCTCTAAGAAACTATTTTGATGAATAGTAACCTTTTAGATGAATTAATGGGTCTTTTGATTATAAGTGGTAAATTAATAAGGGAAAATTAGATGTTATTTTTTTTTAATAAGTTTTTTATTTTAAAGTGGGAATATTTCTCTTGAATTGAAAAATTAAATTCAAATTTTTGAAATTAAATTTAATTATAAATGTCACAAATAATGGAATTTTTTTTTTTTTGGAAAGCACTAGATACAAGTCATTCTTGTTTTAAAAAAAAGATTTAGATATAATCATTATTTTTTTTATTTTAAACATTTGAAATTCAATGAAATATGTATGTTTTTTAAGTGAAAATGTTTTGTTTGAGAAGATTTAAATATAAGTATTTTATCACTTATAGACAAAAGTAGATATATTTCCATTGTCACACTAAAATAAAGAGGAATGTAACATTTTATTTCTTTTTTATCAATTAAATCTTATTTTTACGACACATAGAATATGTGACAAAACAAACTCCCCCCTTAAAGATTTGTCTTTATTCAAACTAATTCTATACACTCTTCATTTCTCTTCAATTACTTTCCCCTCGTAAAAAGATGAGAATTTCCCCCTCAATTTAGGTGCTAAAATGCACTCATAAATTTTATACCTCTATGTTCATTATTGAAAATAAATAATTTTTCCTGACGGAGTTTTATTTAACTCCCATAAACGAATATTTATTTATGATTTAATGTACCATTCTGATTAGGTAAACTAAGCTGTTGTTATGCGATGCTTTTTAGTTTATTCATCAAAACTTATTTATTTCAGAGGCCCTCCTGAATGAATGTATTAGTTTTTATTTAAAAAAGACTACTATGAATCAAAAGTCTACGCTAAAGACTACCCCTATTTTTAAATACTCTTTGTTTGGGAATACAAACCGTTTCTATCAAAGGCTGTTTATCTGTTTCGCAACAGTATACTTACTTTGTTGCTTACCTACCAACGGTTTCTCTAATCCCAATAAAGCATTTAATTTTCCAACTAGAACCATTGAGCGATTCAACCAACTTTTGCTTAATGAGGTACTGTCAGTTACTACGGAAGAACTAGTTATTGCTGCACCATGTCCAGGTGGAAGCGGAATTATTGGAGGAGTTGCTTTCCAAGATTTTAATTACAATGGACTGGATGACCAAATTGGAGGAGGGATAGCAGGTATAGAAGTACATATTTTTGGATGTGATACAGCCGGGAACAGTGAATCTATTAGCGTGACGACTACTGATTCAGATGGTACGTATTTCTTTTCTGGACTTAATGACGGGGAGACTTACAGAATTGAATTTATTATTCCTAATTCACTTAATTTTCTACAATCTGGTTTTAACGGAGATGATTCTAGAACAACGGTGCAATTTGTGAGTAGTCCTAGTTGCGAAGCGAATATTGGGTTAGCCAATCCTTCCGATTTTTGTGAAGCAGACCCATTTATTGCTATTCCTTGTTATGTCAATGGTGACCCATTGGCAGCGAACTCTGGTTCAGCAGATGAAGAAGCCCTTGTTTCTTTTAGAAGTAGTTACGAAGGTTCTAACCCAAGACCAATGGTATTGGCAACAGCAGCCGAAATTGGTGCTACTTGGGGCGTTACTTATCATAATTCTACGGAAACCATTTTTGCTTCTGCTTTTTTGAAACGACACGTTGGTTTTGGCCCTTTAGGAATAGGTGGGATTTATCAGATAGATGTCAGTGAAGATACGCCTGTAGTTACTCCTTTTGTAGATGTAAATACCATAGGAATTAATGTAGGAAATTATCCAAGTAATAGTGCTAGAGGGTTAACAGCCGATGTTAATTTACCGAATAATGATACTCAAGCTTTTGATGAAGTAGGGAAGAGAGGAATAGGTGGAATCTGTATGGCGGAAGATGGTTCAAGAATATATTTAGTAAATATTTCTGAGAATAGCTTGCACTCCATAAATTTGACAGGTGCTACTCCTACCAGCAGCGATGTAGAAAGTTTTCCCATTCCAAATCCTAATTGTTCAGGCGGTGAATTTCGTCCTTTTGCAGTAGAGGTGCAAAATGGAAGTGTATATGTTGGCGGTGTTTGTGATGCTGAAATGAGTGAGGATAGGGCTGATTTGAGCGCAATAATCTATCGGTTGGATGGAAATAATTTTACAGAAGTTTTAAATATTAGCTTAGATTATACTAAAGGGCTCGCTTCAAGAAGTTGTACGGACGGAGGTTGGTTTCCTTGGAGAAATACGATTCCTGAAGCTTGTTTTGAATCAGGTGGTTCCGAAGTTATTGTACATCCAACACCTCATTTGACCTCTCTTGCCTTTGACGATAATAAGGATTTAATTTTAGGTTTTACCGATAGAATCGGAAATCAATTAGGTTTTCAAAATTTTGGATTAACAGGTACTGTTGCCACTTTTAGTGCTTTTACAGGAGGCGAAATTTTGAAAGCTGGACTAAATCAAGATGGTAGTTTTACCCTTGAAAACAATGGTACTGTAAATGGAATAACAACTGGTGGGGTAGATAATGGAGAAGGACCAGGAGGTGGTGAGTTTTATTTTGAGGATGTATTTGACATTGGTCCTGGTATTCCTAGACCACATAGTGAAACTGGTCAAGGTGGTCTGACTACTATTAAAGGTTCAGGGCAATTGATTTCAACTGCATTAGACCCTTTTGGTACTTCCGTAAATTCTGGAGGCGTTAATTATTTTGATAATGCAACTGGAGAAGTGAGGGACCCCGGCTATCGTGTTTTTCAGTCTGGTTCTTCTTCTCCTGCGTCTTTTTCTAAGGCGAATGGACTTGGGGATATTATCCCTCTTTGTGGGGAAGCACCTATTGAAATTGGTGGTCGTTTGTGGATTGATGCCAATGAAAATGGTGTTCAAGACCCATGTGAAGTGCCTTTTGCTGGTGTGGATATTGCTTTGTATGGTATGGACGGAGAAGTGAATCAAGTAATAACGACTGACGAAAATGGAGAGTATTATTTTAATGGAAATGGTGGGACTGATACACCTGAAATTACGCCAAACACAGATTATTTTGTAGTCATTGGCTTTGGTGGACAATTCGATAATTTTAATGGTGCATTATTAGATTCTTTCTTCTTGACTACTGCCAATACAGGAATGGGGGCTAATCCAGACTTAAATGATTCTGATGGTGTGATTACGCCTAGTGGAATTTTGGATAATGCTTTTGAAAATTGGCCTTCTATTCAGGTGACGACGGGAAATGTAGGAGAAGTGACCCATGATAATGATGCAGGATTTTTTATAGAAGCAGTTATTATCACAGCTAATATTTCTGGTTTCGTTTTTAATGACGAAGATGGAGATGGTTTACAAGGTAATAATGAAGGCGGAATTGCAGGAGTGACGGTTATTTTATTTGATGCAGATGGAAGCGAAGTAGCAACCATTACCACAGACGCAAATGGCAATTTTGCTTTTGATAATATCATGGAAGGCGATTTCTTCATCGAAGTAGATGCTAATACAAATACGGAAGGCATTCCTAATTTTGAAGGAACAGTCCAAGATGCAGGAGATGATGCTTTTGATAGTGACATAAATCCAAGTACTGGTCAATCGGAAATATTTAGTCATAATCCAGCAGCAGGTAATTCTGATATTGATGCCGGTTTTATAGAACCAAGTGGAACAATTACTGGTTTTGTCTTTAACGATTTGAATAGCAATGGCTTACAAAATGCAGGAGAAAATGGAATTGCAGGGGTAACAGTTAATTTAATTGATGAGGATGGTAATATTGTAGCGACCACAGAAACAGATGCAAATGGAGAATATATTTTCCTAGATGTATTGTCAGCAAATTATACCCTCAGTTTTGATGCGTCAAACGACCCTGAGTTTGGAGATAGTTTTGAAACAACTTTACAAGATGTAGGAAGTGACGAAAATTTGGATAGTGATATTAGTCAAACGACTAATGAGGTATCTTTTACTTTTGACGCTTCTATGGGTAATGCGGAATTTGATGCTGGTTTTATTTTGCCAGTGGCACAAGTTAGTGGATCCATTTTTAATGACGAAAATGGAGATGGCTTACAAGGTAATAATGAAGGCGGAATTGCGGGAGTGACGGTTATTTTATTTGATGCAGATGGGACAGAGGTAGCAACGACAACCACAGATGCTAGTGGTAATTTTGCTTTTGATGATATCATGGAAGGCGATTTCTTTATCGAAGTAGATGTTAGTACAAATACGGAAGGCATACCTAATTTTGAAGGAACAATTCAAGATGCAGGAGACGATGATTTTGATAGTGATATCAATCCAAGTACAGGCCAATCGGAAATATTCAGTCATAATCCAGCAGCAGGTAATTCTGATATTGATGCTGGCTTTATAGTGCCAACTGGAACAATTACTGGTTTTGCCTTCAATGATTTGAATTTTAATGGTTTACAAAATACAGGGGAAAATGGTATTCCGGGTGTAACGGTTAATTTGATTGATGAGAATGGTAATGTTGTAGCTACCGTAGAGACAGATGCCAATGGTGAATTTATTTTCTCAGAAGTATTATCCGCAAATTATACCCTAAACTTTGATGCCTCAAATGACCCTTTGGTTGGAAATAATTTTGAAACGACCTTACAAGATGTAGGAAGTGACGAAAACTTAGATAGTGATATTAGTCAAACGACTAACGAGGTATCTTTTACCTTTGATGCTTCGGTAGGTAATGCAGATTTTGATGCAGGTTTTACGCTTCCTTTGGGTAGCATTATGGGGGTAGCTTTTGATGATGTAAACCAAGATGGCTTGCAAGGAAGTAATGAACCAATGATTGGAGGTGTTACAGTTACCTTATTCTCTAGTGATGGTTCTGTGATTGGTACGACTATGACCACTGCCAATGGGAATTATATTTTTGAAGAAATTATGGCAGGAGATTATTTTGTCTCCTTTGATGTTAGTTCTAATACCGCAGGAATTGAAGATTATTTAGGGACCATTCAAGATGCAGGAGATGATGATTTTGATAGTGATATAGACCCTAATACTGGTCGAACAGTTACTTTCCCTTTTAATCCGATTAATGGTGACGGCAATTATGATGCAGGTTACTTTATTGCTACAGGAGAAGTAACAGGTTCTGTCTTTAATGACTTGAACGAGAATGGATTACAAGATGCGAACGAAGCTGGCATTGGCGGTGTACAAATTATCGTCATTGCTCCTGATGGTACACCTATTAGCACCTCCACGTCAGAATTAGATGGTACTTTTTCTGTTGACAATATTCCAAGTGGAACGGTTACAGTACTTTTTGACCCTGAAAATAATTCACAAGGAATAGAAGACTTAGTTCCTACCATACAAGATGTTAATAATAATCAAAACGATGATATTGATAGTGATATCGATGCTAATGGAGAAGTAGACCCTTTTGAATTTAATGCGATGGTTGGTGCGGACGTAGATGCTGGATTTATCGAACCTGTAGATCCTGTAATGATTGGCGATTTTGTTTTTAAAGATTGTAATGAAAATGGGATTCAAGACCCAGATGAAATAGGAGTGCCAGATGTACCGATTACTTTAAGAGGTACGGATAATATAGGTCAATCCGTAGAAATGCAAATGACGACCAATTCGATGGGGCAATTTCTTTTCACTATTTTAAGACCTGGAACTTATACCTTAGATTTTGATATTCCAGAAGGAGTAACAGGTTTATCTTTTTCTCCACAGAATAGAGGTGGTCAGGGACTCGATAGTGACGTTAATCCATTATCAGGAGTGACAAACCCCATCACATTGGCGAGTGGCGAAAGCAATTTGACTATAGATGCAGGTATTATTGATAAGTCTCCTCCATTAATTTTTAATGTACCGCCTGACGTGACAGTAGATTGTAATGATATTCCTAGTCCACCAAGTACTATTAAAGGAGTGGATAATTGCGACCCATCTATTCCCGTAACTTTTTCTGAAAGAGTCATCAATGCAGGCTCTTGTCCTTTTATCATAGAAAGAAAATGGGAAGCAGTTGATGATTGTGGAAATAGTGCAGTAAGAACTCAACAAATTACCGTAACCGATACAAAAGCTCCTATTATTACTATTGCTAATCCTATTTTATTAGGCTTAGAAAATGGGGGAGAAGTGATTTTTGATTGTGATAACTTACCTGAATTTTCCGCAGCAGATGTAAATGTAACAGATGATTGTTCGGAAGTGGAGGTTAAGTTTGTCGATTTAATAAGAGAGCAAGGTGATTGCGAAGCCGATGGCTTTATTGTTAAAATGACTTGTGGTTGGATTGCAGAAGATGACTGCGGTAATAGAAGTGAATTTAATATTGTCATTCTTGTAGTAGACACTAAATCTCCAACGCTTTTAAATGTTCCAGAAGATCTCACTATTAATGCAGATGAAGGGCAGTTTATTCCACCTTTTGCGAATACAGTGACCGCTACGGATAATTGTGATGAGTTCGTGCGAATTGAAAGAAATGAAGAAATAATTCAAGGAGTTTGTGGTACAGAAATCATCAGAACTTGGATAGGCTTTGACGATTGTGGTAATAAAGATACTGCTGCTCAAAGGATAACGGTTTTACAAGATTGTACTTGTCCCGATGAATTGGTGAGTAACACTTTAGTTTGGGATGCTTCTTGTGACGGTACAGTTGGTGGAAAAATTATCTTAGACTTAACGGCTGACCTAAATAATTACGATATTACGATTACCCCAAATACGGGTAACTCAAATTTGATAGGCAATATGTTTACGGATTTAGCCCCCGGTAATTACACAGTAATGGTAAATTATGAATCGACGGAAGCCTGTAGTGAGACTTTTAATTTTACCATTAATACCGCTACTCCTTCTACTATTGACGTGGTTAAGCAAACTAGAGCGGATTGTAATACGGCTAATGGTACAGTTACTTTAGCGCCATCGACTTATACCTATGCTTGGAGTGATGGAGGCGCAGGGGCACAAAGAGATGATTTACCCGCAGGAGAATACATCGTAACTTTTACTGATGAAAATAACTGCCAAGGTGCTCAAGTGATTATAATTCTTAATCCTGATGCCTGTGAATGTGTAGGTTTTTCAGCCAATTTATTACGAGAAATTAGGCCAACTTGTAATGGTTTTACCAATGGGCAAGTGGATATTGAAATTGTTGGTGGGACAGCACCTTATACTTATTTATGGCAAGATGGTCAAATTACGCAAAATTTATCTGGGGTAGCAGGTGGTCCTTATTCTGTAACCGTTACGGATGCAAAGGGTTGTATAGCAACTTTATCAGGTAATTTAGGCCAACCCGATGCGATTCAAGTTACGGAAACTTTAATGAATGGAGCTTGTGGCGAAAAAGGGGCGGTTGATATTTTTGTAAGCGGAGGTACGCCACCTTATAGTTATAGTTGGAATACGGGGCAAACAACTGAAGATTTAACAAATTTAGCAACAGGTACTTATATTATAACAGTTACAGACGTGAATGGCTGCTTAGGTAGTTTGACGGTGAATATCAGTAATTCTGGGAATATAAGTGTAGATTTGACGAGTACTAAACCCACTTGTACAACTGATAATACTGGAAGAATTACCGCAACGGTAAAGGGCGGACAAAATCCATTAAGGTACGAATGGAGCAATGGCGCAACCACTTCAACTATAGAAAATCTTGTAGCTGGTACTTATGCGGTTATGGTAACCGACGGAACGGGTTGTAGGGCAATGGCAGAAGTTACCTTAGATGAACCAGAATTAATAATGGTGAATTTAATCCCTTCTGTTCCTATTTGTGGGGTAGCTAGTGGTCAAATAACGCTAAATGTCAATGGTGGCATTGCACCATATACCTATGCTTGGAATTCTGGTCAAACGACTGCTAATATTAATAATTTGCCTGCAGGAACTTATAACGTTACGGTTACAGATTCCAGAGGTTGTTCTACTATTGCTAGTACTTCTGTTGAAGTTAATTCAACTATTACAGCTACTACGAGTACGCAAGCACCAACTTGTGGAGAAGATAATGGAAATATTATTTTAGAGGTGAGTGGAGGAAGACCAACCTTTACTTATTTATGGAGTAACGGAACGACTACCAAAGATTTAATCAATGTTGCTGCTGGAACTTACACGGTAACAATTACAGATGCTAATGGTTGTACTACGACTGTAAATGCAACTTTAGCAACAACAGCAGGATTAACGATTAGTAATAGTGTTACCAATCCTACGTGTATAGGAGATGCTGGTGGAAGCATTAGTGTTGAAGTAAGCGGTGGAGCGACCCCTTATACTTACGCATGGAGTAATGGAGCTACGACACAAAATATTTTCAACTTACAGCCAGGAGGGTTCACTTTAATTGTTACAGACGCTAATGGTTGTACTATTTCTACTACGGGAATAATAGCCGCACCAAATGCGTTATTGGCAACAACTATACCTACTATGCCGATGTGTTTTGGGATGGTTGGAAGTATAGATTTAACGGTAACTGGCGGTTCTGGAGATTATACGTATGCTTGGGATTTTGGAGCGACGACAGAGGATGTAGCAGGATTAGTGGCAGACGATTATACAGTAACTATTACGGATTCAAATGGTTGTCAAATTACGAATACAACGACTATCGTTGTGCCAACTGTAATAACAGGAACAGCCATAGCGACAGGCCCAAGTTGTTCAGGGCAAGGTGGTCAAGTGGACCTAATGGTGGCTGGCGGAACCCCTCCTTATACTTTTAGTTGGAGTAATGGAGCAACAACAGAGGATTTGAGCGATGTTGTTCCGGGAGATTATAATGTGTTGATTACTGATGCGAATGGATGCACGACTACGGTGAATGCGATGGTAGGATCAACCGCAGGACTGGGCATTACAGAAAATATCACCCTTGCTACTTGCGCAGGAAATGCAGATGGAAGTATTGATATTGAAGTAGTTGGTGGTACAATGCCTTATACCTATGCGTGGACCAATGGCGCTGTTACCCAAGATGTGTTTAATTTAATGCCTGGTGCTTATTCGGTAGTAGTAACAGATGCGAATGGATGTGAACTAATGGGGACTTATACGATTAATGCCCCAACTGCTATTTCAGTAGACGTAGCAATAGATAATCCAGCTTGTAGTGATGCTTTTGGTAGAATAAATATTACGGTAACTGGCGGTGCTTCTCCTTATACTTTTAGTTGGAGCAATGGAGCGACTACAGAAGATATTAGTGACCTTCCAGCAGGTAGTTATAGTGGGACTATTACGGATTCTAATGGATGTACTTTTGTGGCAACAGCAAACCTAGTTGCCCCAACTGCAATTACTGCTTCTGCTCAAATTGTCAACCAAGATTGTTCAGGTAACGGAAATATAGACTTAACGGTCAGCGGCGGAACTGCTCCTTATAGTTATTTATGGTCTAATGGTGCGACTACACAAGATTTAATGCAAGTAGGTGGTGGCACTTTTACGGTTGTTATTTCAGATGCCAATGATTGTAAATTATCTTTTGAGGTAGTTGTTCAATCTACTGGCGGGATACAGATTCTTGTATCGGGTTCAGCGCCAACTTGTCCGGGAGGAAGTGACGGTTCGTTAAGCTTAGATGTTCAAGGTGGTACTTTACCATATACTTATCAATGGAGTAATGGTTCACAAACGGCTGGCTTAAATAATATTCCAGCAGGGGATTATTCAGTTACGGTCACCGATGCAAATGGTTGTAGTTTAGTTGGTCCAGCAGTTTTAAACCCTGCGCCAGCAATAATTGCGACGGTAACTGCGGTGAATCCTGTTTGTGCAGATGGACTAGGAAGAATTGATTTAGTTGCAACGGGCGGAACAGGTAATTTAACCTATGCTTGGAGTAATGGAGCGACTACCAGAAATATTAGCGATTTAACGGCTGGTGGCTATACAGTTACCATAACAGATGCCAATGGATGCACACAAACAGCAACGGCTGTTATCGTTGTACCAACAGCTTTAACTATCGTAGCTACTCCAACCAACCCTGGTTGTGATGCAACAACAGGTTCTATAAGTTTAACAGTTGCCGGTGGAACTGCTCCCTATACTTACAGTTGGAGTAGTGGCGCGTTTACCCAAAATTTGTCTAATATTCTTGCAGGAACTTATACAGTGACGGTTGTTGATGCCAACGGATGTCGACAGACCGCAACTGCTACCATTGATAATATAGCAAGTATTGCAGTAAATATTGTTAGTCTCACAGACCCAACTTGTGCGGGTGATAATAATGGTGCTATTAATATTTCTGTTTCAGGTGGAATTACACCATATACCTTCCGATGGAGCAATGGAGCAACTACCGAAGACTTGAGCAATTTAATTGCAGGAGCTTATTCCGTAATAGTTTCCGATGCTAGAGGTTGTCAAATAGTACTTGACGCAACATTGAATGACCCACAAGGAATAGCTATTGATGCCAATGTGTCCAATCCATCTTGTCCGAGAGGAACAGGTAATATTAATATTACAGTGATGGGAGGAACGCCACCATATCGTTATGCTTGGAACACGGGTGCGACTACTCAAGATTTAAATAGTATTCCAGCAGGAAATTATCAAGTAACAGTAACGGATGCGTTTGGCTGTAACCAAGTAGCTGAAAATATTAGCGTAAACGATCCAGAAGATTTTGACCTTACTTTAAGGCCAATTGATATTTTATGTTATGGTCAAGCGAATGGTCAAATTTCCTTATCGGTTTCTGGTAATGGTCCTTTTACTTATAGTTGGAGTAATGGACAGACCACTCAAAACATAAATAATCTTGCCGCAGGCACTTACACGGTGACGGTTACTAACGCTAGAGGTTGTCAACAAACAGCGGAGGCAGTAGTAAATATTCCTTCGGCAATAAGTTTAGGAATGACTTTCACTAACCCACGTTGTCCTACAGATTTAGGGGCTATTAATATTGAGGTTCAAGGAGGAACACCACCTTATAGCTATTTGTGGAGTAATGGGGTAACAAGCCAAAATATTGTAGATTTACCCGCAGGAAGATATACCGTTGTAGTAACGGATGCAAATGGATGTACATTAGAAGGTTCCGCTACTATTCGACCAGCTTCTGAAATCATAGTCGTTCCAAATATATCGAATCTAACTTGTTCAGAAAAAGGAGCAATAGATATAGCTGTTTCAGGAGGAACTGCACCCTATTCTTACAAATGGAACACAGGTGCTACTTCTCAAGACTTAACGGATTTAGTGCCAGGAAATTACGAAGTAACTGTAACAGATAATCAAGGTTGTTTTATTATACAGCAAGCAAGCGTTGCGGATGAATGTGTTTGTCCTAGCCCGTTGGTTAATCAAAATATGATAACTAATTCAAGATGCGGAGAAGCAAACGGCTCTATTATGATTATGGTAAATGGTAATGTCAGTGATTTCCAATTTGCTTGGTCACCTGATGCTGGGACATCCGGTGCATTTAATAATGAAAGAACGAATTTGCCTGCGGGAAGTTATGATGTTTTAGTGACTTTTAGTGCAAGACCAGAATGTACGGAAATGCTTAGATTGGTGATTGGCAATAAAAACGGATTATCAGGAAGTGTTTCTTCTAACATACCAGCTACTTGCGGAGAAAATAATGGACAAGTTATTCTAACGCCCGGTTTAACTTATTTCTGGCCTGATGGTTCTCAATCTCAAAATAGAAGTAATTTAGCCCCCGGTAGCTATACATTGAGAACCTTAGACCCTAGTGGTTGTGAAGGCGCGCTTACGGTTACCGTAACCCAAGAAGCTTGTACGGTTACTTGTGATTTATATGCAATGATAACCAGTGCAAAAGCCCCTGATTGTGACGGTAATTTAGGAAACATTGTGCTAAGTGTTACAGGAGGAACTGCTCCTTATACTTACGTCTGGAATGATACGAATATTGGAAATATAGCCAACCCAACTGGTTTGACAGATGGTACTTATATTGTAACGGTTACAGATGCCAATGGCTGTCATGCTACAAGTTCTACTACATTGGATAAACCAGAATGTAGCACACCGACAGACCCCACACCATCTGGTTGTGACCTTATCGTTTCGTTACAAACGATGGATTTAACTTGTGATGGGGCTAATGATGGGACTATTACCGCAAATATAATTAATGGGGTTGCGCCATTTATTTATCGATGGAGTACAGGCGAAACGACGCAGACTATCGAAAATTTAGCAGCAGACACTTACTGGTTAGAGGCAGTTGATGCGAATGGCTGTCGCCAAAATTCTATCATAAGAATCAAGTCTCCTGGTCGGTTGGTGGTTTCTGAAACTAGAACCGTTTTAGATTGTGAGCAATTAGAAATTAAATTAAATGTAACTGGAGGTCGAGCACCTTATAAATGGGAATGCGAAGGATTAACGGGTACTCTTTTAGACCCAATTAATTTACCTGCAGGTACTTATTCTTGTTTGATTTCAGATGGTTCTGGTTGTACGGTTCCTTATGTATTAGAAATGGAAGACTACCAACCTCTGGCAGTGACAGGCGTAGTGAAAAATACGACTTGTGGTCAGAAAGACGGAAGTATTGACCTGACACCAACAGGAGGAACTGCTCCATACACCTTTGAATGGGATTGTGGCTTATTTAGGGAGGAAGACCAATTTAACTTAGGACCACATACTTATAATGTTACAGTGACGGATGCAACAAATTGTATGACTACTGCTACTTATACCATTGAAGATTGTGGGGGCGAAGGTTTTAGATTCATTTCCGTAAATGCCGTTTCTTTAGGCGATTTATCGGTACAACTTGAGTGGCAAACAGCCAACGAGCAAATGGC
>CAYMSC010000121.1:0-13848 GCA_964392805.1 uncultured Saprospiraceae bacterium | reverse complement strand
GATTTGCTGGCGATATGGAGACGCCCATTTTTCCCTTCAATTTTGGCAGCCCTTTGGTGATTTCTTTCCAGTTATTACCACCATCGGTGGTCTTATAAATTCGACTTCCAGGCCCGCCACTATTGACCACCCAAGGTTTGCGCCAAAACTCCCAAGAGGCGACCATCATAAAGTCTGGATTGTTCGGGTCGACCGTCATATCGACAATCCCCGAATCCTCATTGACATAGAGGATTTTTTTAAAAGTTTGACCTCCATCTTCTGATAAATAGATACCTCTTTCTTCATTAGGTCCCCAAGGATTGCCTTGAGCGGCCACATAAACCTTATTCGGATTCTTCGGATGTACATAAACATCACTAATGTGTCTGGTCTTTTCCAATCCTAGATGCTTCCATGTTTTACCAGCATCGGTAGATTTGTAAAGTCCATCACCATGTGAGGTCTTCACGCCTCGAACAGGAGATTCCCCTGTCCCCACGTAGATGATATTGGGGTTGGAGGGTGCAACGGTAATATCCCCGATACCTGTTGTATTGAAATAGCCATCTGAAATATTGTTCCAAGTATTCCCACCATCGGTTGTTTTCCATACACCTCCGCCAGTTGCCCCCATATAGTAAGTGAAAATATCATTTGGAATTCCTGTGACCGTAGTTGACCGCCCTCCTCGAAAGGGACCAATGTTGCGGTACTCCATCGATTCATATAGTTTTTCGGAGATTGGTAAAGTTAGGGTTTGCTCCTGTGCTGAACACATCAACGGAAATGCTAGAAATATCAAAAAGGAATATAAAGTGGTTTTCATAAAACGTTTGTTTATTAGATGAACAAGCTAAAATGATTCGGGGAATCATTTTAGTGCAGTGAACCGCTTGCGGATGGGCTGCTCTTGAAGGTGCTGTTAAAAATATGCGGAACAAGTTAAGTAATTCTTAGCTTCTTGCATATAGATTTTACGATTTTTGTTTAGAGGTCATTATTGCCTTGTTAGGATATCTAGCAAGATTACTAACGAAAAAGGGAATAGAAAAAATATTACCTACTCACTTTGCAGCTTTATTTTTACAAGTTGGAGAGGAAGCCCATTTTAGGTTAAAAAAATAAATACACATAGATTTAGCAACTTATAAAATTATGAAAATTGCTGAAAAGCATTATATTTACATAGATTTAGCAACTTATAAAATTATGAAAATTGCTGAAAATGAAAATAAAATAGAATTAATAACACATTCAACAATCATGGCAATTGAATTTATTGGCAGAAAATTGGAAAAAGAGGTTTTAAAAGAGGCTATTGATTCTTCGGAAGCAGAGATGGTAGCAGTCATAGGAAGACGTAGAATCGGTAAAACATTTTTGATTACTTCCGTTTATGAAAAACAAATAGTATTTGAAATATCAGGACTGCAAACTGTGTCTTTAGCAGGGCAATTAAAAAATTTTGCAGCACAATTGACAAAAGTTATCAATCCTGATTTTCCTATTCAAACACCGAGTGGTTGGTTTGAGGCATTTCAATTATTGATAAATTACCTTAAACCATTAATGGGCAAAGACAAAAAGGTGGTGTTTTTTGATGAATTACCTTGGTTAGCCACGGCTAAATCGGATTTTTTAAGTGCTTTAGCCTATTTCTGGAATAGTTGGGCGTCCCGAGAAAATATCGTTGTGGTGATTTGTGGCTCTGCCGCTTCTTGGATGATACAGAAAGTAGTACATCATAAAGGCGGGTTGCACAATCGCATTACCAAACGAATTTATCTCCAACCCTTTACTTTAGCGGAAACAGAGAAATACTTAAAAAGTCGCCATATTTATTTTGACCGTTATCAGATTATGCATTTATATATGGCGATGGGAGGCATTCCACATTATTTAAAAGAGGTCAAGGCTGCTCGAAGTGTCATTCAAAATATTGATTATCTCTGTTTTTCCAATGCAGGGATTTTAACGGATGAATTTTCAAAATTATATCCATCTTTATTTGAAAAGGCAGATAATCATATTGCGGTAGTTAGAGCTTTAGCTAAAAAGAGAAAGGGACTGGTGAGAAAGGATATTATTGACCTAGCAAAAATCACCAATGGAGGAGGAACAACTAGAGTTTTAGAAGAATTGGAGCAATCAGGATTTATCACTTCCTATCATCCGTTTGGTAAAAAGAAAAAGGAAAAACTATATCGATTGACAGATGAATATTCTCTTTTTTATTTACAATTTATTGAAGATAAAGTAAACGCCGGCCCGGGAACTTGGCAACACTTAAGCCAAAGTGCTGGTTATAAAAGTTGGAGTGGTTACACCTTTGAAAGTATCTGTATGAAACACCTTTTACAAATCAAAAAAGCCTTGGGCATTGCCAATGTTTATACGATTCCTTACTCCTATATAAAAAGAGGTACCCCAGATGAAAAGGGCGCGCAGATAGATTTAGTTTTGGATAGGGCGGATGCTGTTATTAATTTAATAGAAATGAAATTTCACAAGGAAGTTTATAGCCTTACTAAAGCGTATGCGGAACAATTAAATCAAAAAAAGCAGGTGTTTAGAAGCAGCACTAAAACGAAAAAACACCTCTCTTGGGCGATGATAACTGCTTTTGGTTTTAAGCCAAATAAGCATAGTCTAGGATTAATTGAAAATCATATTACTTTGGATGTTTTGTTTGAAGATATATCTTTAGATTATTAAATATTACCATTCATTGAAAGAATCCAACCCCTCGTTGAAAATAGGTCAAAAATAGTCTAAGCCTTCCTCTTTTTATTGTACAAATTTCTAATTTAAAGCGACTTTTCAAAAGAAAAAATTTATGAAGTCGTATGGGCAGGAGATAGAGCGATTGATACTAATGGAAAACTACCAGCGATTGGTAACACCGTTGATATACCCAATGCTTCTTATACCAATGACATCGGTGTCGTTAGTTTCCAAACTAGCTGGACGGACCCTGAATTTGATGCCACTCAATCGGCTTTTTATTATTTACGGGTGTTAGAAATTCCAACGCCTAGATGGACGACTTTGGGGATTGCGCCGCCTACGGATGTGCCTGCTACGATACAGGACTTCTCCTATTTGGTATACTCCGAAGTAGCTTAGACCTCTGGTCTGAGTAGATATGGTTGCTACTCAGGCCAGAGGCCTAAGCTACGAACGACAATTTGGGATGCATTCCATCTTACTTATTTCGGAATATTTGCCTTTCCTTTGTTGACTACTCAGACCAGAGGTCTAAGCTACGAATTACGAATCATGAAATACCTATTCCGATTTCTCTTATTCCTTTTTTGTGTAATAATACTAGCTTTTGGCTTTTTCTATTTACGTGCTAATGAACGACTACAACCCATATTATCAGATTAGATTCCCCCTATCAGCAAACAACGAGAAGCTAAAGTATTGTCTGCTTTTTTTGGTTTAGACAATGCGCTACCTCTTCTAGCAATTGGTCTTTCATGGAAAGCCCCAGGCAAAGACGGAATGCCATGCAAAAAAAAGTAGGCTTAAAAAATTAATGCTCACAGAACAAAAAATCCATCATTTTATCTCTTAAAACAAATCCCCAATAAGTGCTTATTGTTTTACTAACATTGTGGGTGCAATAAAAAGAGTCTCCTTTAAAACAAAAAATAAATTTAAAACAAATATTAATATATTGTATTTAAATAAGAATCAGGACTAAATCTTGATTTTTATCTACATCTTCTAATTTTTATTATCTACACAAAATGGGCTATATCACTTTTATATACATTATTATTAATTATAATGTGTTTTTTTAGTAAAAAACTAGCAAAAGCGATTTTTTTTATAAAAAATTAAAAAAAAATAAGTTTTGAGGTTTGATATTTACTAAATATTTGTAACTTTATGCCAAGAATATGGTTTACAATTATGAGTAAACGGCTTTTTTCAGTTAAACTTAAAATAGTTTATACTATGGGAAACAATAAAAACGAAGGCAACAAGAGTTTGGATGACCTCAAAAAAGAGTTCCAAACCATGAGTGATGATGAATTGAACCGCTACAAGGGAGGTAAGAAACCCTCCAATAAGTGGAACATTAGTCTCGGTGGACCAACTCCACAGTAAGTTTAATTACACTCATTTAGTTACAGTCAGAAACGGGCTGCATTTTTTTAAATGCAGCCCGTTTCTGCATTATTATATTCTTTTAATGTAAATTTGTAAGAGACTTTGAAAAAATAATATTAATGTTTACAGAGAAATAAATCTCAACAAATATAATTCCTATAACCAATTGACATTGATTAAATGGCTGCATTAAATTCACTTTTTGATTATTTTTCTCCAATTCTAGATATTGAAGAATTAGAGAAAAACTTAGCGACCACTCGTAGATCGGACCTTAAAGCTAAAATCATTGATGATTTAACAAGTGTTTATTCCTACACAAATATCCAAAGAGCTAAATCATTATTAAAGGACCAAAGAGATTTTTTAAAACGCAAGCCTGATGCTGACCTTGAGTTAAATTTTCATTTAAACTCTGCTTTTATAGAAAATCAATTTTATAATTACCCCCTTGCCGAACATCACTTAAAAAAAGCGATGATTATTATAGAGGAAAAAGGGGATTTAAAAAAGCAAACAGAAATATATATTGACTATGCGGGTATCTGTATTAACCTAGAAAAATTTGAGGATACCTTATATTTTTTGGAGAAAGCAGAAAAACACCTAGAAGCCTATCCCGACCCTATTTTAAGCGGACGAATTATTGCCAGAAAAGGTTCTATTAATCTTTATTATGGGGAATACGATGAATACACAAAAGCGATTGAGTTATTATTAAAGGCGGAACAGGAAATTAATAATGCTACTCAAAATTTAACTTTAAAAGATTATTATTTTTTGACCTTGGTGCATAGCGGATTGGGGCATATTTATACCAGATTAAATGATTTAGAAAAATCCATTAAAAACTATAATAGAGTTTTAGAAATATGTGAAATTACAGGAATGAAAACTCGGCTATCCTATCATTATGTCAATATTGGTAAGTGCTATATAGGAATGGACGAAATTGACAATGCAGAAAAGTCTTTCCGACAAGCCATCCAAATAAAAGATATGATTAGTAACGAATCCAAAGCTAGTGCTTATGGAAATCTGGGTTACTGTCATTATCTTAAAGACGATTACGAGGAAGCCTTAAAAATGTATGAAAGAGCAGAGCATATTTATAAAACTAAAGTAGAGCGAAATGCCAAAAACTTTTCCGTTATTGAAGTTTGGAAGGCTAAATTATACATGGCAAAAAATGAACGTGCCTTGGCAGAAAAACACTTTATTTCTGCCTACGAATATGCTCAAATTGCTAATGATTATCAGCAGTTATCTGAAATTGCGATGAGTATTGCACAACTCTATTATAAAAATGGGGATTATAAAAATGCCTACGAGTACCAAGTTTTCTATTCTCAGGTAAAAGAACGAGATAATGAGAATATTTTAAATAAGCGTGCTTTAGAATTAGAGGTAAAATACGAGGCAGAAAAAAGAGCGCAGGAAGCGAAAATGTTACGATTACAGGCAACAAGTTTGCAGTTAAAAGCATTACGAGCGCAAATGAACCCTCATTTCATGTATAATGCTCTCAATTCTATTCAAAATTATATCACCTCCAAAGAGGTGAAAGATGCCGCTAAATATTTAGCTAAATTTGCTAAATTAATGCGTCAAAGTCTGGACTATTCCGATTTAGAAATCATTTCTTTAGAAAAAGAAAAAGAATTTTTAGAGGATTATCTTTTCATCAATCAGAAACTGCGATTTAGAGACAAGTTGCGCTATAAAATTACGATGGCAGACGAAATAGAAGAAGACATTATCGGCGTGCCTACTATGATTGTACAACCCTATGTTGAAAATGCTATTGAGCATGGTTTACGTACAAAAGAAGGTGGAATGGTTCAAGTAGATTTTAGATTAAAAGACGACTATACTATTCTATGTACAGTTCAAGATAATGGGATAGGTAGAAAAAGAGCCAAAGAAATAAAAGAAAAAGAAAAAACCTACCTCAACCACAGGTCCAAAGGCACCTCTATTACTGAAGACCGATTAAGATTGCTACATAATTCTCGATTTGTAGAAAAAGTATTCGTTTTTACTTCTGATTTAACCAACGATAAAAATGAAGTAAAAGGAACAAAAGTGGAAATTTTAATTCCTATTAAAGAGATTCCTATAAAGCAATCATAAACTCTTGATTACTCCCACTAATTTAGCTTTTAAGTATTGACCGATGTTAAGGAATAAATTTTTCTTTAGTAAACAAAGCAACCATTTTAACTATTATTGCAATAAGTAATTAATGTTTAAAAGACAAAGTTTGTTTAATTTCAATAATTAATACTTTAATTTTTTGAATATTTTTACCTTTGTAGAGATATAAAATATTAGTAGTTGTTCATAATAGAGAACAGCAAAAAAGAATAGGGGCAAAAAGGAATAAATTACTTGCTTTTTGATAAATTAGCTACTAATTCTTCTTTTGTTAGTTATTATGCGCTATTCAAAATTCACGAACATACTATTAATAACAATTTTAAAATCAATCAGCCTTAATTTTTCTATTTATTTTTTGAGTTTTTCAAACTAATAAAAAGAAAAAATAACTCATTTTGGGAGTGAATAAAACCATATTTTTTTGCCCCAAAGAATCACTAGATTTATGAAGAAGAATTTGACGCTCCTTTTTGCGTTTACCGCATTGCTTCTATTACCTTTTCTCGTTCACGGTCAGATTAATCCAGCCGACTCTGTCCAAATCACCACAACCTTTAACAAAGCGCCTATTGCAAGCGTTTTAGGTCAGTTGGAAAAAGAGTTAGATTTAAAATTCTATTACCAACCTGATGAACTACCAAAAAGAACGATTTCTCAAACTTATCAGAAGACGCCACTCAGCGAAGTGCTAACAGATTTATTTAGGGAAACAAGTCTAGGCTACATGTTCTATCGAGATTATGCAATTATCGTTGCTCCTCAAGGAATTATCAATGAAAGTTTTTCTGCAAATTATTATCAAGCGTTAGATGAAAATCTAAATGACGAGGAGAATCTAAGTGCTAAAAAACGGAAGATAATTATTGGCGATGTAAGTCAAATGAACCCATCAGGTAAAGCCAAGATTACGGGGGTGATAAAAGATGCGCAAACAGAAGAACCAATTATTGGGGCGACTGTCTTTTTTGCAGAAATTAATTCGGGGTCAGCAACTGATTTTGATGGAAATTTTGAAGCAGATGTGCCTGTTGGTGAATATGAGGTAACCGTTCAATATATTGGCTATGAAGATGTTCGTAAGAAAATAGAAATTTATAGTGATGGAGAACTATCTTTTGATATGTTTAAAGCAGCTATTAATTTAGAAGAAGTTGTCGTAAGAGCGCAAGCGGCAGATGCCAATGTAGAAAATGTACAAATCGGAGTTACTCGCTTAGAGGTAAAAGATATTAAAAAATTACCTGCTCTTTTTGGGGAAGCGGATGTTGTCAGAACGCTTTTGCTAAATCCCGGCGTTAGTACTGTAGGGGAAGGTGCTACCGGATTTAATGTTCGTGGAGGGTCAGTTGACCAAAACTTAGTGATGCAAGACGAAGGATTTATCTTTAATTCATCTCACGCCTTGGGTTTCTTTAGTACTTTTAACCCAGATTTGATTAGAGGAGTCGACTTATATAAAGGAAATATTCCAGCACAATATGGAGGTCGTTTAGCTTCTGTTTTGGATGTGGAAATGAGAGATGGAAATTTTGAGAAATTCAAAATTAAAGGAGGTGCAGGACCTGTTTCTAGTAGGGTCAGTTTTGAAGGACCTGTGATTAATGGTAAGAGTTCCTTTTTAGGAGGTTTCCGTTCTACTTACGCCAATTGGTTATTAAATATCATTGATGTCGAAGAAGTGCAACGAAGTTCCGCTTTTTTTTACGATGCTAATCTGAGATATACACATAGAGCCGATGATAAAAATACGTTTATACTTTCTGGCTATGCTTCCTCTGATAACTTTGTCTTTAATGATGAATTTGGTTTTGATTATCAAACTTTATTGGGACAATTCATCTACAACAGAACTGTTAGTGACCAAGCATTTAATAAGTTTTCTTTGGTAGCGAGTTCCTATGAAAATAGGCAAACAGATTTAGACGAACTAAATGGTGCTGCATTGGATAATAAATTCTCCTATATTAAATTTAAAGATCAATTTACCTTCAGTCCTCAAAAAGAATTGACGCTTGATGCGGGTTTATCCGCTATTTATTACATCACAGAACCAGGAGAAATAAATCCTTTGGGCGATTTATCACAAGTGATACCTAAAAAATTGGAGCAAGAAACAGGACTTGAATCCGCAGTTTTCGTAAATGCTACCTATGAAGTATCTTCTGCTTTAGAAGTTTCTGCTGGACTTCGTTTTGTTAATTATAATTTCTTGGGGCCACAAGTCGTTAATCAGTACATAAATGATGACTTTAGCTCTATAGAAAACTTGATAAGCTCTGAACGAGTAACTGGCATTATTGCTACATATAATAGTTTAGAGCCTAGAGTTTCTTTGAGATATAGATTAGGCGTTGGTACTTCTGTTAAAGCAGGATATAGCCGTACTGCACAATTTATTAATCAGATTTTCAACACGGATACACCAACACCAACAAGTCAATATCAATTGAGTACTCAGTTTATTGAGCCGCAACGGTCTCATAACATTTCTGTAGGATTTTTCAAAAATTTGAATGATAATATGTGGGAGACTTCCGCAGAAATTTTTGGTAGAATTATTGACCAAACTTTTGATTACAGGGATTTTGCAGAATTGAACGTCAATGAATTTTTAGAAACAGAGATTATAAGTGGTATTGGTAGGGCTGCGGGTGTAGAATTAAGTGTTAAAAAGAATAGAGGTGCGCTAAACGGTTTTATAAGTTATACCTTATCGAGAACAGAGTTACAAATCGAAGGAATAAATAGAGGAGATTGGTATCCAAGTAATTTTGACAAGCCGCATGATTTATCCGTAGTTTTAAACTATAATCCAAATCAACGGCATACTATTACTGCCAACTTTAATTATGGCTCAGGACGTCCTGCAACACCACCTTTGGGTAATTATGAGACAGAACGAGGACTAGTAGTACCCATCTTTGCCGAACGAAATCAAGTGAGAATTCCCGATTATCATCGTCTAGACCTTGCTTATACTATTGGTCAAGGGTATAAAAAGACGAATAAAGTTAAGACAAGTTGGACCTTATCTATTTATAACGTTTATGGACGTAGAAATGCCTTCTCTGTATTTTATACGCAAGGGGCATTCCAAAGACCACAAGCTAATAGATTAGCCATTTTAGGCTCTGCATTCCCAGCATTAACTTTTAATTTAGAGATTTTATAAATAAGGAACTAGTAAAAAAGAAATCGCTTGACAAGTGAATCTTGTTTTGTCGTTTGTTAAAATAAAAGAAAAAGATACAATGAAATTATCAAATATATTTGGCCGTTTTCTTATGGCAGTTGTTTTTATAGGAGGGTTCATTTTTCTTTCAGGATGTCTGGATGAAATTGATTTTGTTAGTGCTGACACAATTGATGAATCCATTGCCATTCAAGGAAAAATTGTAATTGGAGACCCATCCTTTGTGACTGTTACTATTAGAGGAGTTTTTAACTTTACAGACGTTCCAAGACTTCTAAACGTCCGAGAGGTAACAGTTGAAGATGAAAGTGGTAATATCGTTGAGATTCCCTCTAATCAAGATGGTGTCTATTTTTTAGAAATTCCAGATGATCACCCCTTTGAAGTAGCATTTGGAAAGTCCTATAAAGTAAATGTTTCTACGTTTGATAATAGAAATTATTCTTCTACTTTAGAAGAATTATTACCTGCTCCTGTTCCAGAAAATTTGAGTGTGGAAAGAACGCAAATTCAAACGCAAGATGTTAATGGCAATCCTCAATTGTTTGACCAATTGACTTATTCTATTAGTTCTCCATTACAAGCACCTGGTGCCTCTGAAAATTCTCGCTTACTTTGGGAATTGATAACTGTTTTTCAATTGACAGATACGCCTGAGGCATTTGGTAGAAGAGCCTGTCTTCCTGTTCGAATTGATGAATTTGATAAAACTTGCTATGTAACCACCTCTCCTGTTGCTAATTATGTCACCTTAGATGGCCCTGATTTGTCGGGAGATAGAATAGACAATATGGAATTGTTGAGTACTGGCTTGAGTTTTGTTTATGCAGAAGGTTTTTACTTAAATGTTTTACAACAATCACTTAGTCCGACTGCTTTTGCCTATTGGGAGCAAGTTGGTAATGTGGTGTCAAGAGATGGTAGTTTATTTCAAGCACCTGCTGGAAGAGTAATTACTAATTTTGTCAACATAGATGACCCTAATGACGATATTTTTGGCTATTTCTATGCTACGGAAGAAATTACTCGAAGAATTTTTGTTAGCCCCGACTTAGCAGATAACCCCCAACGACTCTGTCCTTCTCCACTATCCGAATCTGGACAAGCTGGTAATGATTGTTGTGATTGTTTAACGGCTGGTGATGCTACAACTGATAGACCGGTTTGGTGGATTAATTAAATAATTTCACGATAGTAATTTAGCGCTTGTTAGAAGTTTGTTTTTAGACCAAAGGATAAATTCCCAACAAGCTTTTATAGTGAAAAATAATGAAATCCTTATAAAATAGGACTTTCCTTAAAATTAAAATATGAAAATTCCCTTTATAATATTTAGAAATATATTTTGTCTTTTTCTTATCGCTGGTGTTTCTTTTAACGCAATGGCAAATAATACAGCTGATAAATGTATCGTACATTTGGATAAATCCTTTTATGTAACGGGTGAAATCGTTTGGTATCAATTGTATCTTCCCCAAGTGTTTAAAGCTAAACCAGTAGCTATTAAAGCGACCGTTTTGGATGGAGCAGGAAATATTCAGCACAGCTCTTTCCTCAAAACTGAAGGAAATACAGCAGTTGATGGGTATTATAAAATCCCTTTCAGTTTAAAATCAGGTATGTATATTCTTCAATTTACAAGTATTAATAAAGCTAGTAAGTTGCAAGTAAACCTAGTAGAAACTCAACTCCCTATTTACAATGATTTGGAAGGAGTCGCCCAAACGGTAAGCGATAAGGGAAATGCTGGATTTTCAGGTGCGGCTACGCCAAATGAATTGGACATTGCTATTTCTTTACCAAAAAATACATACGCTGCGCGAGAAAAAATACAGCCAACCATAACCGTAAAAGATAAATCTGGTAATGCAATAGCGGCTAATTTATCTGTTTCGATTGTAGACTGGGAGGTTATTGGGGATGATTTGATGAAAGCAGGAAACATAAGAAGTGGGGAAAATGTGGATGCCAATGTGATTAATGTTATGAGTGACGATTTGTACCTTAAAGGTATAGTGAAGGAAGATAAAGGAAATCCACACAGTAAAAAAATATTGGGTGCATACTCCAGAACAGAAGATAAAATGCTTTATACTCGGTCTAATGAAGCAGGAGAGTTTTACATTTCTATTCCTGAATTTCATGGTAAACGAGGCTTTCAAATTCTGGGACAACAAACAGATTATGAAGCCATTAGAGTAGCAGGGGAATCTCAAATTGCCGTCAATACTACGCAAGCATTACCTTTGAATGACAAAATTGCAAATTATTTATTGCTTAGTCGTCAAAGAAAAAAGATTTTTCAACGATATGGTTCAGTAGAAAGCAACTTAACTACTGAAAAATATACAACTTCTAAGAAATCCGTCAAAGCCGACATTGCTTTTCTTATAAAAGAATATGAAGATTTTGAGTTTATGTCTATTTTCTTCAAAGAAAATTTGACACCATTACGTTTCCAATTCCAAGAAGATAGCACCTATCTTGCTAAAATGTATAACCCTAAAAATCAATCCTCTTCTGATAAGTTTTTTAAAGGTAATCCCCTAATAATTGTTGACGACATCGTCACTAGAAATGGTGATTTTTTGGCTAGAATGAGAATGACGGACGTAGAAAAAGTAGAACTATATTACAACCTAAAAAAATTAAATAAGCAGTATAAGTTATTTGGTTCCAATGGGGTAACTAAAATTACTACTTACGACAAAATTGAAAGCTTACCTGTGTTTGAAGCCGATAATGTAGTAACGATAAATGGCGTACAAAAAACAGCTAATTACCCAATGTTTGACCCTACGCAAATAAATAATAATCGCCTCCAACCATTCTTTAGACCTCAACTATATTGGAATGCTGATTTAACGACTAATAAGGATGGGAAAACAAGTTTTGATTATTTCCAAAGTGATGATAGAAGTACTTTCCAGATTAGAGTGGTGGCACAAAGTGAAGATGGAATGGTGGGGTATCAAACAATCAATTATACTGTAAAATAGTAAAACTGGTAGCACAAGCTTCAGCTTGTTTGGGACACTGGCCTTTAGGCTAGCAAATAATATTTTACCTATTTTTGACAGGTCTAAACAGGCTGACCGTGAATACCAAAAACTTAAAAAGTCTCCAAGGTTTGGGAAGTTTAATCTGTTGATTGCCAAGACTTCCCAAGTCTTGAAAACTTTTTAAGTCATCAGCAAGATGTCGAATAGTAAGTAAGTTGTAACCTCAAAAACTACCATCTAATTAATGCACTTCCCCAAGTAAATCCACTTCCAAAAGCTGCTAAACAAACTAAATCACCTTCTTTTATTTTTCCAGCTTCCCATGCTTCGCAAAGTGCGATAGGAATAGATGCGGCAGTAGTATTACCATATTTTTGGATATTATTATAAACCTTATCATCACTCAATCCCATTCGCTTGGCAACAAATTGACTAATACGAAGATTCGCTTGGTGTGGAATTAGCATATCAATGGCATCGGATGTCAGATTAACCTCCGTCAAAGCCTCGTTGATAACTTCCGGAAATTTGGTTACTGCCAATTTGAAAACAAATTGCCCTTCCATTTCAGGATATAATTGCCTTTCGTCCATCATTTTTTGAGTAGCGAAAATTTCTCCGAACTCAATATCATTATCAAAACCAAATCTATCTTCTAAGCCTAATTTATTAGCGTGGTAGCCACCATGCGAACCGGGACTAATAAACGCTAGTTTTTCTGCATAAGTCCCGTCAGAATGTAATTTAGTGGTCAATACGCCTTTACCTGCTTCTTCCGTTGGTTGGATGACCGCAGCACCTGCACCATCCCCAAAAATAACCGTCACATTTCTACCTTTTGTACTGAAATCCAAGCCCATAGAGTGCATTTCAGAACCAACCAATAGAATATTTTTATACATACCTGTTTTTACAAATTGGTCAGCAATAGAAAGACCATAGATAAAACCAGAGCATTGATTTCTAATATCCAAAGCGCCAATTTCTGTTTTGGTAATACCCAATTCTCTTTGTAATAGAACCCCACTGCCAGGGAAATAATAATCAGGACTAAGGGTAGCGAAAATAATGAAATCCACTTCTTCGGCAGTTATTCCTGCTCGTTCAATTGCAATGCGGGCAGCAGCAGCACCTAGCGTAGCCGTCGTTTCTTTATGCTTTTCTGCATATCTACGTTGCTTGATACCCGTTCGTTCTTGAATCCATTCATCAGAAGTATCCATCACTTTGGTCAAATCATCATTGGTGACCACTTTTTTAGGTACATAATAGCCGATTCCTGCAATTTTTGAATTTAGCATTTTCTATATTTTTTATTGGCGAACATATTAAGGGCATGTTTAAAATTCCATCAATTGGCTACAAGCGGCAAATTTTATCTTGTAGGTT
>CAYMSC010000120.1:4201-13933 GCA_964392805.1 uncultured Saprospiraceae bacterium | reverse complement strand
GCTAAATATAATACCCGAACCATTCGACCCGTCGAAAGTATGATGTGGAAGAATAAGTTTTAGAGGCATAGTGTAAGCCTTACAAAGAGGTGGTAAAATTTTCACTTTGTATTTCGATTACTTTAGGATTTGATTATTGCCTAAAAATCATAACTCAGAATTCATACATCATAAATCTGTATAATTGGAAGTATTCAGACTATATCAAACAGATTTATGATGTATGATTTTTGGCGGATTACGCCAACCTTAAGCACACAAAGCCCCGCCAATAATACCTGCTTCGTTAAGCATTTCAGCCGTAACAATTTTTGTTCTTAACGATTCCAATACCTGGTCGTATTTTTTATATTTTTTACTGGCTCCACCTCCGAGTATAAATAAATCAGGAGAGAATAAAAATTGTAGATGTTCTAAATATTCTTTGAATCTTTCCGCCCATTCTTCATATTTTAAATCATCTCGCTTTCTGGCAGAATTGGAGGCATACTTTTCCGCTACATTTTTATGACCTTTTAAATAAACATGGCCAAATTCTGTATTGGGAATTAATTGTCCGTTTAAAAAGATAGCAGACCCAAGCCCCGTGCCTATGGTGATGAGGATAATTGTACCATCAACTCCTTCTCCGACCCCAAACTTAATTTCTGCTACGCCCGCTACATCCGCATCGTTTAGAACAGATACCTTACAACCTGTTGCTTCGGAGAAAAGACGAGCAGCATCCGTTCCTATCCAATCTTTGTGAATGTTGGAAGCAGTGAATGCAACACCGTTTTTCATAACTGCTGGAAATCCACAGCCTATTGGACCTTCATATTGAAAATGTTCTACTACTTTTTTAAAAGTTGCGGTAACGTTTTCTGGGGTGGCAGGTTGAGGAGTATCTAGTCGAAAACGCTCAGATGCCAAAGTTCCAGTTTTGGTATTTACTAAGGCACCTTTGATACCTGAACCACCAATATCCACTCCTAAAACAATATGCTTTGCCATATTTGAAGTATTGTATTTTTTTTAAGTTAAACTTATGTGTAATCAAATAGGTTGCAAAAATATAAAAAAGGAATTAAATAAACCTCAACTTCAACTTCAAGTTGAACTTCAAGTTCAACTTCAAGGTTTAAACCACCTACGGCGGGAGTTGAGGTTGAGATTGAAATTTGAAAAATATCGATTCCGATTTGTATCGGAATTGGTTTCAAAGCTCTGTTAAGAGCCTAAACGTTTTGAGAGACCTGATAAAAAAGAACGTTTTCTTATAGAATTTATAAGTTCAATTTTAAAACCTTATAATTTTGAATGCCTTTATACACTCAGCTTTTTATTAGACTATACAAAAAAAAGTCAGTGGTTGATTCTAAGTAAACATTGAACCTGCCAATAAATTTGACGGTTACGATGAACATTCAAAATCACTTTTTTATGCAGTTTTTAGTATTAATTCTTCACCCCAAACCCCATGTTTTAGTCACCAAAGGCGGCGTTTTCAAAAAGTGTACGGTAGAGAATTAATACTCCGTACAATTTTTAAAAAAAAATTGATTATCAATGACTTATGAAAATATTTCACGCAGAGGGCGCAAAACCCGCAGAGATATAATGAGTCGATTATCAATACTCTGCGAACGCTGCGTTCTCTGCGTGAGAAAAACTACACGGACGATTGAGTATAAAATCAAGAATTTAGATTTACTAAAAATTTTGAAAATTTAGCAAATTCTTCCATTTGCGTTCAGGCAATTTTGACCCATAAATACTGAAATGTGACTCAATATTACTGATATTTGAATAGGTATAAAGTAGGAAGATTAAATACCAATAAATTATTTTTTGTAAAGATTTAAGTGACAGATTTTTGATGAAAAAGAATAATTTATGTCATATAAAGAATTATTTTCATTAAAAATATAGTAAATTCATACTAAAGTTTGAAAACATATTTTATATTCGCATTTATATTATATAGAGAAAAGGAAAATCATTAAAGGAATAAGTAGTTGTAAATTTGAAAGCATTATTAAATAACTATAATTAACAGCTTAATAAAGTCAAACAAAGATTTATTTTATACAATTTTTTGTTAGTTAAGTTATTTATTTCCTCTTTTACTCTTTACCTTTCCTTCATACATGTCTATTTTATTAAATTTTAAATTGTCATACATTTTAGACAGAATCTTGTTGACTTTATCTTGCTAAAGCAATGGAAACTAAAAAGTGTGTAGTCATTTAAAATTATTAAATGGTTAAAAGACCTCCCTTTCATTTGAATTAGAAATCTAAAGAAAAAGGACGCCCAACGGAGCTGGGTTGCTGCAATAGAGAGAGAATCTAGGCTTTATACCCAAATCTGGGGCGTCTGCTTTTTATAGAGGATTTTTATTACTTTTTTATCTGACACACTAGTTATACCTTTAATTTAACAATCAACATTATACGCCTTCCTTTAAAAGTCTATAATTGCGGACGAAATAGAAGTATTTTCATCGGCATCTATTATTTCCGTCCATGCCATAATTAATTGATTATCTAGTTTTTCTAAGATTGGAAACCCACTACTTCTAGCCGCACTTGTTTGAGTAACGGTCATCTTTTTTTCAATAACACCATCTTGCTTTATTTTAGCTATTCTAATAGCTGCTTTGTCTCCTTCTTTATTTTCTAACCAACTAATAACTAGTTTATTATCGCTAAAAATTAAATCTACTCTTCCTAAAGGGCTCCCATCATCTATTCTAATAGGTACTCCAAAATTAGCGCCACTATCATGAGAAAGTATTACTTGTACTTTAGCCGTATCATTAGCCATAGTATACCATGCTACTGCTACATTTTTTTTCCCATCAGTGATGATTTTTGGGCCATTTACAGGGCAACCAGCAATTTCCCAATTGTCTGAATGTAGGGTTCGGGGGCGAGTCCAATCTTGGCCAATTTGACGGACGATAGATATGTCTCTGATTTCTTCTGAAGACCGGTCTCGATAGGCAACAATCACGCCCTCATTGGTCAAACCAGCGGAAGTCGAACAACAGTCACATACTTTATTATCGAGTTCAATTTCTCCCGTTAAATTTCCTTTTTTATCAAAGAAAGCACCCCTCAAGGTCATCGCTCCACCTTGTCCTTCGTGGTCATGCCCATCAGAATTATTTTCTGTTTTGGTATATCTGCCATCTAACCAAGTTGCGAAGACCTTTCCTCCGTCGACTGGTAGCATAGATACAAAACCATGCTCTGCAGAAATTCCGTCGGTATGAGGAATAAAGGAAGGAGTCCAATTTTTTCCGCCATCAAAAGATTGAGCAATACGAACATCATAATCATAAGTACCAAGGGCACTCTTTTGTAACCAGTGTGCAGCCAAATGATTGGAATTTTCTTGATAAGCAACTATTGATGGAAAATCCGCCCAATTGACGAACCAGTTGTTGCCTTTTGCTATAATTTTAGGGGCAGACCATTCATTAGCTATTAAAGTTGAAAATGCTAATACATCAGTCGTATCATTTAGATATTCAATCCAAGATAGCATGGCCTTACCATCTTTGGTAATGTGCAAATTGGATGCTCCGCCTAACTTACAGGGTGTTGACATTTTTTGTACGGCTTGATTATTTTGGCAACTGATTAAAAAGGTAAGTAGGCATAAGCCTCCGAGCGCAAATTTTATTTTGTTAATCAACTTATTTAATTTTTGAAATTCCAAGTAGCATCTAGACTAAAAAATTCTCTTCATCTAATATTTGTCCATTTTGGCAACGAATTATTCGAGCTGGAAAATTTTCTAAGATTCTATAATCATGTGTGGCAAATAGCACAGCTGTATTTTGGTCTTCGGCTAGTTTTTTGAGCAGTAAAAGTATATCATCAGAAGTGTCAGGGTCCAAATTTCCCGTAGGTTCGTCTGCAATAATGATAGCTGGTTTATTTAATAAAGCTCTAGCAAAAACAATTCTCTGTTGTTCGCCCCCAGATAATTCATAAGGCATTTTAGTACTTTTTTCTTTTAATCCAACTTTATCTAATACTTCGTTAATCCGATTAGAAATAGCTGTTTTGTCTTTCCAATTGGTAGCTTTCAATACAAATAGTAGATTGTCATACACATTTCTATCTGTCAGCAAATTAAAATCTTGGAAAACGATGCCTAAATTTCTTCTTAATAGTGGTATAGTTCTTCGATTTAGGGTTTTTAAATCAAAGCCAGCTACTTCTCCTTCCCCTTTTTTTAGAGGGAGTGCGCCATACAAAGTTTTTAACAGACTTGATTTACCACTTCCTGTTTTTCCAATAAGATAAGCAAATTCCCCTTTGTGGATGGTCAAATTGACCTCCTTCAAAATCTGTGTTTTTTGTTGAAAAACAGCGACTTCTTTTAATTCTACAATTAGGTTATTTTGCATTAATAGCTGATCTATACTTTGCGGATAATGAAAAAATGATTGAAGCCTTTTATTACAGAAATTTTGGTAATGATATCATCAGTAGATTGTCAAAATTACAAATATTTATTACAATTCTGAGAAAAGGAGGATTTAGTTCAATATGGGAGGGTAAAAAATGGTATTTTTGTAAAGACTATTTGTTTTCATATAAAATCATTTGATGAAGAAAGTACATATTATAGGAATTGTTTTAATCGCAGCAGCTATCGGTATTTTAATGTCTATCTCTAATGATGTGAGTACTTTTACTACTTTTTCCGATGCAGCAGCTACGGGAAAAGTTGTGAAAATATCTGGGCATTTAAGTAAGGACAAAGAAATGTATTATGAACCTCAAAAAGACCCCAACTATTTTACATTTTATTTAAAAGATAGCGAAAACGCAGAACGTAAGGTTATTTTGTTATCTGCTAAGCCACAAGATTTTGAACGCTCTGAATCTATTGTTTTGACAGGAAAAATGGATGGTGATAATTTCTTAGCTTCTGATATGTTGATGAAATGCCCTTCTAAATATAAAGACGAAGAAATTTATATCAAAAGTAAAGAAACTAGTGCCATGTTGAACAATTAATACATTTTGCCAATGACCTTTCTTTTTTTTGGATAAAAAAATAAAGAATTTTTGTGTGTAATCGACTGATAATCAATAGGAAAGTCTGTCGGTGACATTAATTTTTATCTTTTATTTAGGGAAAGGCTTCCTACAAGTTAAAAATAGGTGTATTTTTACGCCCTAATTTTAAAGCAATAACACCATTATTTTGACGGAAAGTTTCTCTGAAAAAAAGGTAGGTAAGACGTTATATGATTATCAAGAAGAAGATTTAAAATTAATCTTTGAACGGTTGAAAAACTGCCCTGATGATTATAATTTATTATACCAGTTGCCAACAGGTGGGGGGAAGACAGTCGTGTTTTCGGAAATATCTAGGCGCTATTTAGCCAAAACGGGCAAAAAGGTCTTGATTCTAACCCACCGAATTGAATTATGTGGACAGACACATAGAATGTTAACCGAATTTGGGGTAACCAATAAGGTGATTGATAGCAAAGTGAAAGAATTGCCTGACCAAGCGGATTACAACTGCTTTGTGGCAATGGTAGAAACTTTGAAGAATCGTTTACAAGACGAATTGTTTAAGGTGGATAATATTGGCTTAGTCATTATTGATGAAGCCCATTATAACTCCTTCCGTAAGTTATTCAAATATTTTAATCAGTGTTTCATTTTAGGAGTGACTGCTACGCCGCTTAGTTCTAATATCAATCTTCCGATGAAGGATATTTATAAAGAACTAATCGTTGGTAATGACATCGCCTCTCTTGTGCAAAAAGGTTTTTTAGCGAAAGCTACTACCTTTACTTACGATGTGCGACTAGGGTCCTTAAAAGTAGGGATTAATGGAGATTATACCGTTAAATCTTCTGAGGAACTTTATTCTAGTGCAATTATGCAGAATAAATTGCTCTACGCTTATAATCAACGACTCAAGAATAGAAAGGTACTAATTTTTAATGCGGGTATCGTTACTTCCAAAAATGTTTACGAGACCTTTAAGGACGCTAAAGTTCCTGTACGGCATTTGGATAGTACGATGACTAAAAATCAACGAAAAGAAATTTTAGCGTGGTTTAAAGTGACCCCTAATGCCGTCTTAACCTCTGTTGGAATATTAACCACAGGATTTGATGAACCGACGATTGAAGGAATTATGTTGAACCGAGCGACTCGTTCGTTAGCCCTATATTATCAGATGATTGGTAGAGGTTCGCGAGTTATTCCAGGGAAAAAGAATTTTGAAGTAGTTGATTTGGGTAATAATGCAGCCCGATTTGGACTTTGGTCCGCAGATGTAGATTGGCAAAAAATATTCCGCTCGCCTCAATATTTCTTACAGAATATTATTACCGATGATGAAATTGAACGTAGCTTCAAATACATTATGCCAGATGAACTTAAAGTAAGGTTTGCTAAAACAGAGAACCCTTATTTTGATATTAAGGAAGAAAATAAAACAGTGGTTAAGGAAGGACTGAGAACTTCTGTTGTCTTGGATAGAGCAATCGAGCAGCACGCAAATATGATTCATGAAAATAGCGCTGATTATGGGGAAGCATTGGAACTTATTCGCTTGTTAAACGAAAATATATCTGACCGAATTAGAAGATATTGCTATTGTATCTGTAATTCAACTAAAAACTTCCGTGATTGGGCGAAAGATGATTATACTAGAAAATTAAAATTGAAAGTCGCTAGTAAATTTTAAGTTATATTTTATTGCTAGTGGTCGAGACAAGGCGTGAGGAAGAAAAATAGCCTTAGCTACCTGACTGACGAACAACGCAGTATTACGGAAAAAGAAACCATTTTAGGGTCAAAGCCTGCTCCGATTTTATCGGAGGATTTATAAATTCGACCATTAGATTAAACCTGTTAGATTTTTAGAAATCTAACAGGTTTTTTTTGTGAGAAAATTCAACACAAGAAAACCCTATAAATAAATGCTACTTTTTATTACATATTCAACTAGATTATTAACTTAGCGTAAATTTATTAACCAATAGCCCCTATTCTAATTAATTTATCTGCTAGATTTTGATGTCTAAGAGGTATTTTATACAAAAAATCAGAATATATACTATTGAAAAAGTGTTAAAGACTACACAAAACCATATTACATGGATGCTAAGGAAATCTCACCAAAAAAAGTTAAGCACATTGCCATAGCAGGCAATATTGGTGCTGGAAAAACTACTTTGACCACTCAATTAGGTAAACACTTTGGATGGGAGGTGCATTATGAATCTACTGAGGATAATCCATATTTAAGTGATTTTTATACCAATATGCACCGTTGGTCTTTTAACCTGCAAATCTATTTTTTGAATAGCCGCTATCGACAGGTGCTAGAAATATTAAATGGAAATAAAACAGTCATTCAAGACCGAACTATCTATGAAGATGCCTATATTTTTGCGCTCAACTTGCATGACATGGGCTTGATGACCACTAGAGATTTTGAGAATTACTTTTCTCTTTTTAATATCATGTCTTCTCAGATTCAACCACCTGATTTACTAATTTATTTAAAAGCAAGTATTCCTACCTTGGTGTCTCATATCGAAAAGCGAGGAAGAGATTATGAAGGGAGTATTAGTATTGACTACCTCAAACGACTTAATGAACGGTATGAAACATGGATAGACGGATATGATAAAGGTAATCTTTTAGTAATTAATGCTGATGAGATTGATTTTTTTAATAATAAGGAAGATTTGGGAATGGTTGTTAATTTAGTGCAAGGAGAATTACACGGATTGTTTCAATAGGGAAGAGAAGGTCACATCAATAGTAAAATAGTTTAAGGTGAATTTATTATTTCGTCGTTACTAAGGACAAAAAAAGAGGTAATATCATTGATTTGATATTGCCTCTTTTTATAGTAGACCAAATTAAAACTGCCAGATTGATATTTCTACTATTACTATCTTATCGGTATTGGAATTAAAATTACTCTATTGGGGGTCAATCTGACAGTTTAAATTTGTTTTATGGTCTATTTTTTTGAATGGCTACAACTTCTTCCACTTTATCTTCCATAACCCATTCCTTCACAAAACTAGGCATAATATCTTGTATCTTATCACTATTCATATAAAATAATCCAGATAACAAGCCAAAATGTACTAAAAGTGTAATAAAAATAGCTTTAGTCTTTGTTATTTTTTCTGTTTGTTCCATACTGTTTTGTCTTATGTTCTTGTATGGAGCTAAAACGACAATATTTTTCAACCTAGTATCGAATTCTTTTTTTTAATATTTTCTTAACAGCGGCTAAAAAAAGCGATAAAAATATATTTATTTTTTCAATAAGGAACGCGATAAAAATAAATGGAGATTCTCGTCGGACGATTAGTTAAATAAACGATTCATTTTAAGTATTTTAGCTAATCGTTCGACTTTAAAGAATCTGCATTTATTTTTATCTTACTACTAATACTAAAAATGTATAATTGAAATTATCTAATTAGCCTTACTTTCATTTTTATATCCTCCTTAGGTCTATCCCTATTGTCTTTATCTACATTTGCAATCTTGTCTAATACATCAAACCCAGAAATAAGCTGACCAAAAACCGTATAGTTCTGGTCTAAGAAAGGAGTGCCTCCATTTTCTAAATAAGCTTTTCTCTGTTCAGGCGTATATCGAATATCTTTAGACCCTTCCATTCTTTCTAATACACTCTCTGTGATTGGTTTTCCATGCACAATGTAAAACTGAGAGCCAGAAGATTTTTTCTCGGGGTTGATATGGTCGGGTGTTCGAGCGGCGGCTAAAGCACCTTTTACGTGGGCTAAAGCGGTGTTGATTTCAGCAGGAATTTCATAGCCCGGACTTCCACCACCTAAAGCAGCTCCTTTTTTAGCATTTTTAGAATTAGGGTCTCCGCCTTGAACCATAAAACTATTGATCACTCGGTGAAAAATTAATCCGTCATAAAAACCTTCTTCTGCTAGTTTGGAAAAATTGTCTTGGTGAAGCGGTGTCTCATCCGATAATTCAGCTATCATTATCCCAAAATCGGTTTCAATTTCTACTAAACAATTAGGAGGAGCATCAATCTTTACCCGTTTTTCTACTTTTCTCGATTTGTTCCCTTTTTTTGCTTTTAACTTGACCAAATAATTCCCAGACGACCGAAAGCGATGGCTAGGAGTGGCTTCCATAGAGGTTGTGCCATCTCCAAAATCCCATTCGTAAGTTTCTGCGTTTTCAGAATTATTCTCAAATTCAATGGCAGCAGGAGCAATTCTATCTTCTCCTCGAACAGTAAAATCTGCAATGGGTCTTGCACAAGAAGCTAATAATAATACAGCTAGTAAATAAAAATAATGCTTATTCATGTTTAATTGTATGTTGATTATTGGTTTACAGTATACAGATTAAAGTTTAGCTAATAGTATAAAATATTTAATTCATTGCTCTTTAATAATTCGTTGTATAGAAAAAACATACAACGGATAATTGAAGGACAACGGATTTTTCTCCCTTTTTTATCTGATGCTCTAATCTACTGCAAACATTCACAGTCGATATGGATTAAATGTAAAATTTCCTAATTTAAAAATAGATACCTCATCCCTAATTGCCTTATTAGCCTCATTACCTCATAAACCTCATTACCTCATAAACCTCATTACCTCATAAACCTCATTACCTCATAAGCCTCATTACCTCATAAGCCTCATTACCTCATAAACCTCATTACCTCATAAACCTC
>CAYMSC010000120.1:0-4101 GCA_964392805.1 uncultured Saprospiraceae bacterium | reverse complement strand
CCTCATTACCTCATAAACCTCATTACCTCATAAACCTTCTAAAGCAAACTTATTTTCATTTTCACGTCTCTCGCAGGTCGATTTGCTCTATCTGTTTCTACATCTGCAATTTTATCTATCACTTCTAACCCTTCAACTACTTCGCCAAAAACGGTATATTCCATATCTAAATCAGGTCGTCCGCCTATTTCTTTGTAAAGTGCTCTTTGAGCTTCCGTATATTTGATACCTTTCATTTGCTCAAATTGATTCAAGCGATTGTCATCAAGCGGATTTCCTTGAACGATATAAAATTGGGAACCTGATGATTTTTTTTCTGGATTTGACGCACCGCCCGTCCTAGCGGCTGCTAATGAACCCCTAAAATGGGGCGAACCAATCTCTGCATCTAATAAATAACCGGGGCCTCCTCCGCCCAGCATAGCACCTGGTGCTGCTCCTTTTGACTGTGGGTCGCCACCTTGTATCATAAACCCTTTCATGACTCGGTGAAATAATAAATCATCGTAGAACCCTTCTTTTGCTAATTTTAAGAAATTTTCTTTGTGAATCGGAGTTTCATCATATAACAAAATTTTCATATTGCCATATTCCGTCTCCACTAATACATGAGCCTCTTTTTTTGCACAACTGCTGATTAGGGCAAAAAGAAATAAACTTAAACAGATATTTAATACTTGTTTCATAATTGTAAATTAATAAGTGGTTATTAAATAAAAGCCGCTGTTATGCTTCACTAGCTGCTTCTAATAATCCTTCATCTATAAAATATTGTACTATTTTTTCTTTTAAAAACTCCCCTTGTTCTTTTACGCCATTTACGGGAACAGGTTTTAAAACTTTATAATGAGGCCAACCATCTTGGTCTAGACCCTCAAATTCGTAATAACCATCAGGAATGAGTAGTCGACAAATTGCGATGTGCATTAAATCTTGCTTTTCTTCTTTAGAAAATTTAGTCTTTGGTAATGCTAATTCCTGCATACCGATTAAATACAATACGGCATTTAAGTCAGGTAGGGTCTCTTTACTAAAAGATTCTTTTACAAAATGTCGGACTCTCAACCATTCAAAATCTAATTTCCAAGCTTCCATTTTTATTATTCATTAATTATTGTTCCTTTTTTGATTTTAATAAACAGAAAAGAAACAATACGATTTTATTAATTTTTTGCAAAAGTATGATAACCCATGACGAAAGACAATAGATAGTAAAACCAACTTTGATTGTCTTTACATTTTAATAGAAAACTAAATTTTTATCCTTTCATCGTTTATATCCTTGATTTTATATAAAAATAACAACCTAATATTCCAAAGTTTTGTTAATTTCATGGTTGAGAATAACTACTTTTGTTTAACAGCTATGCTATTTGGGAATATTAACTCAACTCATTCCCAAATTCAATACTATAAATAAAATAAAATATGCAAAGTAAATTTATTAGTTACGCCGTTATTGGCTTTTTTATTTTTATCGCTTTGGTTACTTTTTCCAATAGCACTTTTATTACACTTGAACCTGGAGAAAGAGGGGTGCTCTTTAAAAGATTCAGTGGTGGATTAGATAAAGAAAATGTTTATGCGCCTGGCTTCCATATTGTTGCCCCCTGGAATAATATGTATGTTTATCAAGTGCGAGAGCAACAATTAGAAGAGGCGATGGAAGTATTGTCTACTAATGGTTTGAATATTAAGGTGGATGTTACTGTACGGGTAAATCCTGAATATAGTAAAATTGGAGATTTGCACGAAAGATTTGGTCGGGATTATTTAAATACCTTAGTACGACCAGAGGTTCGTTCTGCGGTAAGAAAAATTATTGGCCGATTTGAGCCAGAAGAATTATACTCTTCTAAAAGAGATGAAGTTCAAAAATTAATTCAAGAAGACTTAAAAGCTTCATTGGCCGAAAATCATATTGTCTTACAAGCTACTTTAATTAGAGATATTGAATTACCTGATAAAGTAAAAAATGCGATTGAAGTAAAAATTGAAGCAGAACAATCAGCCTTGAAATATAAATATGTCTTACAACAAGAGCAACAAGAAGCAGAACGAATTATTATTGCTGCCAAAGCGAAAGCAGAAGCCAATGCTATTTTAAGCTCCAGTTTAACTTCTAATATTTTGAAAGATAAAGGTATTGAAGCAACTTTGGAATTAGCGAATTCTTCAAATTCTAAAGTTGTCATTGTCGGAGGAAGCGAAAGTGGAGGTTTGCCAATGATTTTGGGGAATAACTAATTTGTTAAAATAAGATTGTGTGATTGCATGATTATCTCGACTTTTGAGAAAATTTAGCATCCTCTAAATCCGTTGTCCTTTAAGCATTCGTTATAGAATAAATCCTATAACAAATTAAGGGCAACGGATTTTCTTGTTGTATTGAACAAGCATAAAAAAATAGGTAAGTTCTCCATTTAAAATTTTCAAAAAGGGCAATGGCAAAATTCCTAGAATTATACGATAAAAGTTTACAGTAATTTAGCGTATTAATTCTCGCTGCCGCAAGACTTTGTGTCGTACCGTTCTTAAGACATCGGGACGACTCTCGTCGCAGTACCTTTTTTACGCTATGTGCAAACAACCCAAGAAGAAAAGGAAGTAGCTTATTTTTACTACTTCCCTTTTTGAAAATTAGTTATTCTATATCTTCTTTGAACATTAACATACTATAACGTGTGCCAATCTATTTTTACGATAGCTTCCTTATCTATACACTCTGGTGTATTTGATTTAAAAGAAAGTTCTTGTCCATACCAGTCTCCTTTATATAAAGTAGTATCTACTGAACCATCCAATGTAATTTTTTGGTACTCAGATACCCATAACTCAAATGGACAGGGGAATTCACCTTCTGCATATATTGAAACAGCATATGTATTGACTGGAGGAATTACTTTAGTCTTTAGTAATGATTCTAAACCATAACTTTGTTGAAATTGACAAGCTGATAATATGGCAAGCGTACCAAGTACACTCAAATAAGAAAAATACTTTTTTAATTGCATGTGCATCCAGCTGAGGTTGTTGGCCAGGAGTTTGGATTTCTGGGATTAGTTAATACTGTTAATTGTCCATTTTGTAATTCAGTACATACTAGGTCATCAAAATCACCATGAGCTGTACTTAAGTTATTGACAGCTATATTCCTTCCTGCTTGGTTGTTATTTAAATCCATTGTTGTTTCTGGAGTTACTCGAGGGGGATTACCAGCATTATCACATTCATGTGCATCTCCAAATTCTCTTGCTATTGCAGCACCACAAGTTTTGGTATTAAGTGCATTCCAATGTGCATGTCGGAATGCATCCCCACAGTCATTCCATCCATTAAATCCAAATCTCATTCTTTCGTTTTGAGATGCTGTTATACTATTAGAATAAATAATTCCAGCACACACAGCATGATTTGGACTACGTATAATTAGTTCTTCTTCACATGGATTAAGTTCTTCTGCAAACATTCCTCTTTTAAATAGGTTTTCAAGTAAGTTCATTTCGGAACTATTTAAATGGTATGATTTAAGAGTATTAAATTGTTGTACTGTTAACATTGACTCTAAAACTGGATATGCAGAACCAGAACCAGAACCACCACCGCTACTTGCTCCACCAGTTCCTCCACCACCACCACATTCTTGACAACTATTATCTCCTCCTCCAGTATCGCAATTTACAATTGTAATGCAGTTTACATTGCTAGAAAAAGTTATTCCTGTATTGCTAGTTATTGCTACAGGTTGAGGCGCACAAACTACATCCTCTGTACAACCTCTGTAGGATGCACTATCATCATTTTCTACAAAATTATCTTTATTTTCACTAAACCATTCAATAGATTCTTCTCTTGGATTATCAAAAATGTCTAAATCTGCTATGATACTAAACATTACTGTAAAAATAAGATTGTCGTTAGCTTCATTAGGATTTTTAATTAGATAATCTATTTTCGTTTTAGTGAATACCTCTATGTGATAAGAATCATTTTTAGGTATAGCAACTATAAATGAAGTGATTTCATCTCCGTCTTCAAAAGCAAAAGGGGTAAACAGAATCAATTTATTACTATTATTTGATTCATAAATATAAGACCTAT
>CAYMSC010000119.1:0-13948 GCA_964392805.1 uncultured Saprospiraceae bacterium | reverse complement strand
AACATTCAATTGAAAAATCAAATGCGGAAGTTATTTTTTCGTTATTACTTAGGTGAATTATAAAGTGGTACTCGTTTATCCCTTACTCCCTATATATCATAAGATTCATTGAGTATTGGGGGAAGAAAAACTTAAAAAATTAATTTTTTTCCTCCTTACTTTATCAGTTAACCCCCTATATGAGATAAAATGGCTAAAACCAAAAAAAAGAAGCAGGTATTAAAAAAGAAGATCGTTCAAAAAAAAGAAACAGCATCAAGTCTTGACAAGCTAGTCAGCCAAGATTTCTCTGCAATCACTATCGGCATCATCGTCCTACTTATTTCCCTTATTCATTTTGGCTATTCCTATCTTTCCAATGGTTTTTACCAAGGAGAAGAGGCGATTCATTATATGAATATGAAGAAATTTTGGCACGAGCCAAGTGCCATTTTAGGCAATTGGGGAAAACCCGGTTGGAAATTAATGGTCATTTTGCCAGCACTTGGCGGGTTCAAATTTTTAGCTTTTTTCAACGCTATTATGGCAGCGGGGGCAGCATGGTTAGCCTATAAAATAGCGCAATTGAAAAAAGTCAGGATGCCCATTATTGCCTTTGTTCTTTTAGCAGGGCAGTTTCTTTGGATGGAAATGGCTTTCCGAAATTACTCAGAATTTCCAACCGCTTTATTATTAACAGCTGCCATTTATGCACACTTAAAAGGAAAGCTCAATTTGGCAGGATTATTACTATCCTATACATTAACCATGCGACAGGAATTATTGCCCGTCGCAGGATTATATGCGCTCTATTTATTATATGCTAAAAAAGCTTGGCTTCCCGTTATATTAATAAGTGTCTTTCCCTTATTATTCAATTTTTGGGGCTTTTTGGTAACAGGTGACCCACTCTATACCTACACCAATGCCGTCGAATTAAGTAAGGCAATTATGAACAGATACCCACGAATGGGATTTGACCATTATATAAAAACTGCCTTACCCATTTACGGGCCTTTTGTATTAGTAGGACTTTTTGCCTATCTCAAACAAGTTTTTACCAGAGAAAGAACCTTAGATTATTTTGTCTTCATTCCCCTCTTCTTGTTTTGGTTAGTACATAGTTTATTTAATTTACAAGCCTTTAACATCGGCGCGCCTACTGGTGGAAATTGGCGGTATTTATTAATTATTTCTCCACTTCTAACCATTTTGGCTACTATTGGTTGGGATAAACTGCCTAGTGTTAAGCTAAAAGATAAGCTCATTTATCTTTTATTCTTTTTGCCATTTCTAGTCTATGCTATTTCAGTTAATTCTTTTGAACATAATTACATTGGCTTTTCCACAGTAAAAGATTGGGTATTACCTGGTACTTTCGCTGCTACAATTGTATTAGCTATGTTGCCTTTATCAAGAGGCCCATTAGCGGCAGGCATTGTTGGTCTAACACTACTTTTTAATTATATCTATTTGAAGCCTATAAAAATGGTGGGCGAAGATGCTAAAATGAAAGAAATTGCCGCATGGGTAGAAAAAGAAAATATCGACGATAACCCTATCTATCATTCTAATTTAATGCTCAATGTATTTATGGATAAAAACGAGCATGAATTTGAGAAAGGTATTCATATTTTTAAAAGTGCAGAGGAATTAGAAAATGCACCTGTTGGTAGTCATATTTTTTGGGATACGCATTATAGTAAAAGATATAGTGAATTGGATTATACCTATTTCCAAACAAAACCAGATTTGTATCAGGTAGTGAAGCAGGAACAAAGCGATAATAAGCGATATGCTATTTTGATTTTTAAGAAAATAAAATAGTTATTCCCTTCACCATACATCAATCAAAAAACACTAAATGGTTACAGTTTCAACAATTACTCCCGTTTATCAAGGAGAAAATTATTTAGGTCAACTGGTTGAAAAATTGGAAGAAGTACGTGCTGCTTGGGCAACACAATATGGCGATTTGAAGTTGATTGAATCTATTTTTGTCATTGATGGGGCTAAAGATAATTCTGCTAATGTCTTATATGAACTGGCAAAAGAAAGAAATTGGATTAGGGTAATAGAATTATCAAAAAATTATGGTCAGCATCCTGCCACCATAGCGGGTATCTTGCATTCTTCGGGTGAATGGGTGATAACATTAGATGAAGATTTACAACATAATCCGACTTTCATTATTCAATTTTTAGAAGAGGTAGTAAAAAAGAATTCGGATATATGTTATGCACGATCTTCCGAAAAAACCCATAACTCCTTTATCAAAGATAAATTAGCGATACTATTCAAACATGCTATTGCTAAATTATCTGGCGTTCCCTTCATTGTAGATTTTAATAGCTACCGATGTATCAGAGGTAGTATTGGGAGGTCAGCAGCAGCCATTTCTAGTCATGAATCTTATTTTGATGTCGTTTTATGTTGGTTTACCGATAGAATAACAACCATTACGATTCCTTTAAAAGATTTTAGAAACTTAGATGAAACAACTGAAAGTGGCTATTCTGTTTGGTCATTGATTAAACATGGGAAGCGGATGATAATGACCTCTAGTATTAAAATATTAAGGTTTGGATTAGTAGTTGGTATGATTGCTTTTGGCATCAGTCTATTATTAGCTATTTATGCTTTATATTCTACCTTTTATCAACTCACACCTCCCTCTTCTCAGGGTTGGTCTTCTACGATATTGGTCATTCTGTTTTTCGGTGGTCTACTCTCTTTATTGGTTGGATTTGTATTAGAGTCTGTTTCAGATTTGCTTTTAAATGCAAAAGGTAAACCTACATTTTTCACCATTGACCGTTCTTCTGATGCTAAATTGAAGCAAACGTTAGCAAAAGCGTCTAAAAAATGATTTTTTATCTAAGTCAAAATAAAAATAATCAACCTATTGGGATACTTCACTTTGGGATAGGCTTATTAGGAACAGCTATCAAAAAAAGTATACTTCAAAAAGCATTTTTTGAGAAGGTTGTTTTTTCCAGCTATCCATTTGACTGGCAAAAATTAGAACAAATAGAAGTGTATTTAGCTAACTTTTTTAATAATAATGCTGAAAAGTTAACGAATTTAGAAGAAATTCATATTATTTGGAGTGCAGGCAAAGCTATCTTTAATGCCACTCAAACCCAAACAAACCATCAATTAGACCAGTTTAAATTAGTGCTTCATCAATTATTTGCGCAACTAACAACGAACAATATAAGTCCCATTTTTCATTTAATGAGTTCGGGAGGGGGGCTTTTTGAAGGACAAACATTAATTGAAACAGATTCCATTCCAAATCCTCAAAGACCTTATGGGGAAATGAAATTAGCAGAAGAACAATTTCTCTTAAAACACCCTTTAGCTTTTCCCGTAAATATATATAGATTAAGTTCCGTTTATTCCGTAGATGTATTTGATAAGCGAAAGGGATTAATGAATGTATTAATGGAAAATGGATTAAGGCATCGGGTAAGTACTATTTATGGGCAAGAAAATACGATTCGAGATTATGTATTAGATAAAGATATTGCCAACTTTTTGATCGCTAAAATATATCATGACGAAGCAAATGGCGGTATCTTCTGTTTAGCGAGTGGAAAGCCAAGTACTATCTTTGAAATAAGGAAACAAATCGAAAAAATACTCAATAAACGAATCTTTATTTCTTTTTCTCCCATAAAAACAAATGCAGCGAATATGAGCTATGCCTATACGGCTATCGCTGAAGGCTTCGAGGCAGAAAATCAAAATACTAGTTTGAAAAAATTGTACCTCAATTTAACGAAGTAGGTTATTAAAAGTTATTTTGGGAGGAAGTGTGAATTATCATTTTTTTAAGAATATTTGTGGAGCAATAACCATTAAATTATTAGGTGATGTATCAAAAGAGTTGATTTTTATTTTCACGCAGAGCTTACAGAGTTCGCAGCGGCTTAATATACAGCGTTTTATCTCTGCGAATTTTGCGTGCTACATCAACTTATATAATACACTACCAATTATTAATTAGCAGTTAACTTATGGAAAAAGCATATTACCAAGAATATTTTGATTATGAGCGAAAGCATTGGTTTTTCTTAGCAAGAGCCAAAATTTTAATGAATCACATCAAATCAATTACAAATAAACAAAGGAATCTTAAGATATTGAATGTAGGTGCTGCCACAGGTTATTCTTCCCAATTACTGAGTCAATTTGGAACAGTCACTTCCTTGGAATATGACAAAGAATGCTGCGATTTCACAAATGAAAAATTGGATTTAAATATTATCAATGGTTCTGTTTTAGAATTACCTTTCGATGCTAATTCCTTTGATTTGGTTTGTGCGTTCGATGTCATTGAACACGTAGAAGATGACCAATTAGCTATTACAGAAATGAAACGGGTTTGTAAAAAAGAAGGGTCGATGGTGATTACTGTTCCCGCTTTTAATTTTTTATGGAGTAAACACGACGATATTAATCACCATTTCAGACGCTACAAAAAGAATCAACTACTTCATCTTTTTAAAGGAAGTGGTCAATTAATTTTTCATTCTTATTTTAACTTTTGGCTATTTTTTCCCATTGCTTTTTATCGCTTAACCATTTCTAAATTGAAAGGTAAAGGAGCAATAGACGAAGATACTGGTTCTGATTTAGGGGTTTTAGGCGAGAATAAGTTGGTCGATAAATTATTATACAACATTTTTTCTTCGGAATCTTCCTTGATTAGTAATAAATGGCGGTTGCCTGTGGGCGTTTCTATTTTGACATCTTGGCGAAAATAATAAAACAGCCCCTGACTCAAGCTTTAAAAAAGGATTTAATCATGCCTTTTATGGTTTAACAGGTGGTTATAAATTTTTGATAAAAGAAGTCGTCAGTTGTGAATTAAGTAGGAGATATATTAGTGTTAACCATCCTAATAACACAGGTATAATTGATATTGCTTGATTTCTAAAAATAGGTTATCGCTTCTAACTTTTCCCAAACAATTCCGCCTCCACCATTTCACAAATAATATGCCCTACCAAAATATGCGCTTCTTGAATTCGAGGGGTAACTTTGGAAGGTATTTTAATTAAATAATCACATAATTTTTCCATCTTCCCTCCTTTTTCCCCTGTCATACCGATGGTCAACATATTCTTTTCTTTTGCAGTAGCTATTGCTTTCAATACATTTTTAGATTTTCCAGAAGTAGAAATGGCTATCAAGGCATCTCCTTCTCTGCCTTTGGCTTCAATAGCCCTAGAAAAAACGGTATCAAAAGTATAATCATTACCAACCGCTGTTAAAAAAGAAGTGTTGACATGCAGTGCTTCTGCAAAAAGTGGTGCTCGTTCCAGATAAAATTTACCAGCTAATTCAGTTGCCAAATGTTGTGCATCGGCAGCGCTTCCTCCATTCCCACAAAACAATACTTTATGCTCTTTTTTGAATAAATAAATTAATTCCTTAGAAATATTGGCAATTTCATTAATAAGTTGCTCGTTATCAATAATTTGCATCTTGAGTATGACGGATTCTTTTAACGTTTCTTTTATTTGTTGCTGCATGTATCGGGTTTCCTATTAATTCTTGTTTAATATAAAAATTCATTTCAAGAACTGCAAGATAATAAAAAGCTACGGCTTATTTTAAAAAATTGCATATCTGACCGTTATCGGTATCTTTTTTTATCAATAACGTTTAAATAACCCGCATTAACTAAAAAATGGCATAACCTTGAACAAAATTATCCGTATAGAAATATCAAAGTATTTTGATATAATTTAATCAAATACTTAAATTTAATCGACAATTTTAAGGGTATTAAAAAAACGATATTTTTGCCCCTTCATCAAATCTGAAATACATGAAAATTCACCTAGTATCTGGAGGTTGTGGTTTTGTTGGTCGCAACATGGTTAAAAGACTTTATAAAACCACGAAGGACACCATCATTTTTATTGATAATTTATTAGTTGGCACTCATCCTTCTACCTGGCTAGACGCTGAGAAAGTAGGTGATAATGCAGATGCAGAAATTTTTGGAGCAGATAAGAGATTAATCTTTATCAAAGATGATTTTAGAAATTTGCTATCTGCAATGACCGCTAATCCTCGCTATGTACAGGAAAAATATAACTTAGACTTTGATAAATTTTCAGATGTATTCCACTTTGCGGCTATTGTTGGTGGACGAGCAACCATCGACGGAGACCCAATGAAAGTAGCTTTAGATTTATCTATTGATGCAGAATTTTTCTTTTGGGTGACTCGCCACAAACCAGCAAGAGTGCTTTATCCAAGTTCAAGTGCCGCCTATCCAGTAAGCAAGCAAACGGAATCGGATGCGATTGCATTAAGCGAATCTGATATTGATTTTGAAAATATGGGACAACCTGATATGACCTACGGTTGGTCCAAATTGACTGGAGAATATTTAGCCCATGTTTGTGCCAAATACTATGATGTTTCAGTTACTTGTATTCGCCCATTTTCTGGTTATGGCGAAGATCAAGATTTAACCTATCCTATTCCCGCAATTGCGGCAAGAATTGCTCGTCGAGAGAACCCTGTAGAAGTGTGGGGAACAGGAAAGCAAGGTCGTGATTTTGTGCACATTGACGATGTATTAGATTGTATTTTTGTAGGTATGAAAAAAGTAACAGATGGTTCTGCCATTAATATTGGCAGAGGTGAATTGACTACTTTTATAGAAATTATTCATACGCTTTGCAAAATAGCAGGCTATGAACCAGAAATTAAACGACTATTAGACAAACCAGTTGGCGTTTTCTCAAGATATAGCAATATGGATTATGTGAAAGAGAATTTGGGCTGGGAAGCTAAAATTTCTTTGGAAGATGGTATGAAAAGAATTTATGAAGCTGCTCTTCAACGCGAACGCGCTGCGGAAGTCGTTTGACTGTTGAATACTTTTTATGATTTAGGGGTTTGAAAACGGTGGACGGTTCACAGTACACAGTGGATGGTTCGCCTAAGTAATTCTTTAAGTAAGTAACGACTAAATAATAACTTCCGCATTTATGGCTGCCAACTTTAAATTTATACTGCGTTAAAAAGTCTCGTCATAACTAGGCTATGCCTATGTTTTTTGCCTTGTCTAAATTCAAATTTGACTACCCAAAATGGGGAACTTATTTTTCACTCATTACTAAGATTGTTCAAAATTAGGATAAAGTTTTCAATTGAAACCTAATCATACATCATACATCATACATCATACATCATAAATCCATTGCAAAATATTTTAGATGGATTTATGATTTATGAACTATGATTTATGATTTATGATTTTTTCCTTTGAGTAACGGCAAAAAATAACACAAGTATCTGTGTACGATAAACCGTTTCCCCATGAAAAAAATTGTTTGTTTCGGGCCAGGGCCTAAGTTTAAAGGTGGCATTTCCAATTATAATACTTCTTTAGCAAAGGCATTTGATAAAATGTCGAATGTCGAAGTGACCATCGTTTCTTGGACTCAGCAATATCCTGCCATTATTCCTAGAGAGTTTGTCGATAAAACGAGCAAAACAGATTTTCTAGAAGGCACCAATATCAAGGTAAAATATATTACTAATTATAATAATCCGCTGTCTTGGACAGAAACTTATCGGTTTATTAAAGACCTGAATCCTGATATAGTAATTTTCCAATGGGCCATTGCTATTCAAGGGCTTCCATTAGGTCGAATTGCTAGAAAACTACGAGCGAATACAGACATCGAAGTGATTTTTGATTTGCATTTTGTGATTCAAAAAGAAAGTAGTTCCTTGGATAAACGTTTTACCGCTTACGGTATACAACCGGCACATACCTATTTGGTCCATGCGTATAAAACCATTGATGAATTAAAGGAATTATATCCTACTAAAAAGTTTCTCATTAATGAAACGGGCAAACGAGCAACTAGTGGCGAGCAAACGGTAATCAAATTATATCATCCGATTTATGACCTGTTCCAACCTGACCCCAATTTTGATGTTGCGGCTTATAAAAAAGAACATGGCCTGCAAGAAAATGTCTTTTTATTCTTTGGTTTTATAAGAAAATACAAAGGATTGCATCACGCTATCGAAGCCTTTAAAAAAGTGGCGGACCAGCGAGATGATGTTTCGCTAGTTATTTGTGGTGAATCTTTTTGGAAAACTTTAGATAAAGATAAATTTTCAACAAAATTAAAAACAGCCTTATTTGGTGCTGCCAAAAAGATATTTTTAAATAGCAAAGCAGACGAAAAAGAATATCGCCCCTTGCAATTAGTCAAAGAATTTGGATTAGAAAATAAGACCCTTATTCGCAATGAATTCATAGCGAACGAAGACGTTAATAAATTTTTCCAAATTAGCGATGCAGTTCTTTTGTTCTATGAATATGCTACCCCCTCTGGCGTAGAATCTTTAAGTTATAACTTCAAAATGCCTATTCTGGCGACCAATGTCGGTCACTTTCCAGAAACCATTCAGCATGGGTTTAATGGCTACTTAGCTGAAGCAGAAGATACGGATTCTATGGCTGCACAAATGTTGCAATTTTTAGAACAACCGATTGATAGAAAAAATGTCGAAGCAACTACCAAAAAGATGAGTTGGGAGAACTATGCCAATGCTATTTTGGGAAAAGGTAAGCAATTGTCGGATGAGCAGGAATTACCTTCCCATCCATCCTCCGTCCACCAATAGAATTTCTCCACTCACATAATTAGCGGCATCGCTTGCCAAGAATACAGCTGGACCTTTAAAGTCAGCTGGAGTTCCCCAGCGTCCATGAGGAATTCTTGCCAAAATTGCTTGGTTGCGTTCGGGGTTTTCTTGTAAAGCTTGGGTATTGTCGGTTGCGATATAGCCCGGTGCAATTGCATTGACACAAACACCCTTTCCTGCCCATTCATTGGATAAAGCCTTGACCAAACTACCAATTGCCCCCTTGCTTGCTGCATATCCTGGTACCGTAATACCGCCTTGAAAAGTTAGTAGAGAAGCGGTGAAAATGATTTTGCCACTTCCTCTTTGAATCATTTCTTTTCCAAACTCTCGAGCCAATATAAATTGTGCATTCAGATTGACCTCTACTACCCTATCCCAATAATCGTCGGGATGTTCTGCCGCAGGAGCTCGTAAAATAGTCCCTGCATTATTGACCAAAATATCAATGGGTGGCATCCCATCCGATTTTAATTTTTCTAAAAAATCATAAATGGTTTGTCGATTGGAAAAATCAGATTGGTAAGCTTTAAATTTTCTACCCAATGCCATCACTTCTTTTTCTGTCTCACTTCCTTGTAATTTTATAGTAGCAGATACACCGATGATGTCCGCCCCTGCTTCCGCTAATCCCAAGGCTATGCCTTTTCCTATGCCTCGGTTACATCCTGTAACTACCGCCGTTTTTCCTGATAAATCAAATGCTTTTAAAATACTCATTAGATTGTTTTAGGTTGATTTGTTAATTGATTCTAATCCAAATTCATTTGGCAATCATTAATAAATAGGGTGTAAAGGTACAGGGGTGTAAAGGTGTCTAAAAAGAGAAATGCAAATGGTTAACAAGATAAATTAGGTAGGTACGTTGTATCTTTACCTTCTTAAATTATTTCTTTGAAGGCATTAAAAATCAAAGTACTTTTTTGCATTTTTATAACAGATATTTTCGACCATTTCGCCTAGCCATGCTATGTCATTTGGCAATTCGCCATTATGCACATCTTGTCCAATTAAATTACATAAAATTCTACGGAAGTATTCATGTCTTGGGAAAGATAAAAAACTACGGCTATCTGTCAGCATGCCTATAAATCGGCTCAATAATCCCATATTTGATAGGGTATTAATTTGTTTTTCCATGCCATCTTTTTGGTCTAAAAACCACCATGCTGAACCCCATTGGATTTTACCTGCTGTCGACCCATCATTAAAATTGCCCATCATCGTTGCAAATAATTCATTATCTCTAGGATTAAGGTTATATAAAATAGTTTTTGCCAATTTATGTTCGGTATCCAAGCGATTGAGAAAAAAAGAAAGTCCTCTAGCTTGCTCAAAATCTCCAATACTATCACACCCAACATCTGCACCGACAGCATTCATCAAGCGGCTATTATTGTTCCGTATAGGGCCTAAATGGAACTGCATGGTCCAATTTTTTCGGTGGTAAATTTTTCCAAGTTGATGCAAACATTCCATTTGAAATGCTTGTACTTCGGGAGCAGATAAACGGGTATTATTTTTTCGTTTTTGTAATACTTTATCCAAATTTATACTTTCAAAATCCACTTGAAATAATTGCTCTAAACCATGGTCTGCCAACTGACAACCATGCGCTGCAAAAAATTCAATCCGATTTTCTAAAGCGGCTAATAAATTATCAAAAGTAGCAATAGAATTGCCTACTATTGCTTCTAATTTTTGTAGAAATGGCAGAAAATCGTCATTGTTAATTACCACCAATTTATCTGGTCGAAAAGTAGGTAACATCTTGACCTTGGAACTAGTTGCAGTATAGGCTTTGTGATGTTCCAAGCTATCCGTTGGGTGGTCGGTCGTACAGACCACTTCTACCTTCATTTTTTGCAATAAACTAACTGTAGAAAAATCAGCTTGCTGCAAATGTGCATTGGTTTTTTCAAAAATTTTAGCTGCTGTTTTTGGAGATAATAGTTCTTTGATGCCGAAATATCTTTGTAACTCTAAATGCGTCCAATGAAATAAGGGATTTCTCATCGTATAGGGAACAGTAGCGGCCCATTGTGAAAATTTATCTACATCATTTGCTTTTCCTGTAATGTATTTTTCATTCACGCCGTTCGCTCGCATCGCTCGCCATTTATAGTGGTCTCCTTGTAACCAAATTTGAGTAATGTTGGCAAATTTTTTATTGTTGGCAATCTCCTCAGGTGGTAAATGATTATGGTAATCAATAATGGGTTGGTTCTTGGCATACTCGTGATATAAACGCGCTGCCGTTGAATTTTGTAATAAAAAATTATCGTCTAAAAATGGTTTAATCATATTTCTTTTTTCGTCGTTTCTATTATCTTGTCAACGTTATTCAAAAGACCTTATTATACCCAATTCCAATCCTCGTAATTCTGCCAATCCTCTCAATCTTCCGATGGCAGAATACCCTGGATTTGTTTTTTTATGCAAATCATCCAGCATTTTATGTCCATGGTCTGGACGCATAGGAATAGCACAATTTTGTTGACCTGCTGCTATTAATAAATTTTTCACCACTGCATACATGTCCACATCCCCTTCTAAATGGTCTGCCTCAAAAAAATTGCCCGCTGCATCTCGTTTAGTAGCTCTCAAATGAATAAAATGGATGCGGTCTCCAAATTCCGCTACCATAGCGGGCAAATCATTATCTGGTCGCACGCCAAATGAACCCGTACAAAAACACAAACCATTATTCGGTGAATTCACTTTTTCAAAAATATAGGCCACATCCTTTTTATCACTTAAAATTCTTGGCAAGCCCAACAATGGGAAAGGTGGGTCGTCAGGATGTATCGCTAATTTTGCATCAACTTCTTCTGCAACAGGCGTAATTGCTTGTAAAAAAGAAACCAAGTTATCTCGTAAAGTCGCCGCATCAATAGTTTTATAGGTAGCTAAAATATCTTGAAAATTGTTCAAATCTTGAATGCTATCGGTTGTCCCGCCAGGTAAGCCTGCAATAATATTTTTAGTTAATTTTTCCTTATCTCTCTCAGACATCTGCACAAATTTATCACTCGCTTTTTGTTGTTCCACTTCGGTATAATCGGCGGCGGCGTTGGGGCGCTTCAAAATATGTATATCAAAGGCAGCAAAAGCTGCTTTTTCAAAAAATAAAGCAGTAGAACCATCAGGCATAGGATGTGCAAGCTCTGTTCGAGACCAATCCAAAATAGGCATAAAATTATAGGTGACAATATAAACGCCACAAGCTGCCAAATTGCGAATACTCTGTTTGTAATTTTCGATGTATCGCAAGTATTCTCCAGATGCTCGTTTGATATCCTCGTGTACGGGTATACTTTCCACAACTGACCACGTTAAACCTGCTGCTTCAATTTCGGCTTTTCTTTTTTGAATAGCTTCAAGAGGCCAAACTTCCCCACTTGGAATATGATGTAAGGCATTGACAATACCCGTTGCCCCTGCTTGTCGAATATCGGCTAAACTAACAGGGTCATTAGGGCCATACCAACGCCATGTTTGTTCAAGTTTTTTCATATTATTAAAATTTATACCCCACTAAAAGCACTAAATCCACCATCCACAGGCACTACAATTCCATTAACAAAAGAAGATTTATCATCACAAAGCCACAGTAAGGTACTAATAAGTTCTTCTGGTTTTCCAAATCTTTTCATAGGAGTTTGCCCGATAATCGTCTCCCCTCTTGCCGTCAAAGAACCATCTTCTTGCAACAATAAACTGCGATTTTGGTCAGCAATAAAAAAGCCCGGTGCAATGGCATTCACTCTAATCGTTTCACCATATTTATTGGCTAATTCGACCATCAGCCAGCGCGTAAAATTATCAATTGCTGCTTTTGAAGCAGAATAACCTACGACTCTAGTCAGTGGCAATTGTGCGGCCATTGAGGAAATATTGACGATACAACCTTTGCCTTGTTGAACCATTGGTTTGGCAAAAGCAATAGATGGAATGACCGTACCCAATAAATTTAGCTCGCTTACTTTTCTGAATTGGTCAACTGAAATATCAAAAATAGATTGCTCTGGCATGACGGTTGCACCTTTCTTATTCCCACCTGCACAATTGACCAAAATATCTACTCTTCCCGCTTGTGCTATGATTTTTTCAACAGCCTTTTCTACGGAGGCTTCATCCAGTACATCGCATTGAACGGCAAAAATTTCCAAGCCCATTTTTTTTAATTCCTCAATGGCTTGCTGTGCATTTTCTACCTTTCTATTTAAAATAAAAACCTTTGCTCCTTGTTCTGCAAGTCCTTTTGCAAATGCTTTTCCGAGGGTGCCACTGCCTCCTGTTATAACTGCTACTTTTCCTTTCATTTATTTTTAATTTAGTATTAGACCGTCAATCTATAAAGCTTTTGCGAAAGAACTAACATAATCCGTAAAAAACAAATCCGCTGGGCAGAAATAGTCCCAACGGATTGTCTTTTTTATGCTTATATTGTTCTTAATCTGATTGCCTTAGATACAATGGCGGATTTTCTTCTGGCTTTGCCCTTTTAATAATCGTACAATTTTCTCCCACAGATTATTAAAGGGACACTGCTTGCTCCGATTTTTTATCGGAGGATGTTAGACGTTGTTAATACTGCTTATTCAGTTGTTTTCATATTGTAATTTCACCTCTTCTACTGTTTCCTCCAAATAATTATAAGTACCAACCGCAGTAATCAAAGCAAACACCAACCATACTGCTAAAATCCATAAAATTCCATTGGGAAAGTCGTTCTCAATCATTAAAAACTCGGCTAATAGATAGGGTACTACTAAGGCAGGAAAACCTCCGGTAAATACCACATTTACCTCTAAATATTTATCTACTAGGTGTCTAATTTGTCTCTTACGAAAGAGAATCATTCCCAATGTCGAAAATAAAAATAAGACAACCATATACATCGTAACTGTAAAAGGGTCTTCCAACAAACTCAATCCTTGGTATATGGATATAATAAGCAGTAGGGTTAGTAAAATTTTAGGGGGCGTCAAATAGGACTTTATAAAAGCCCATAATTTCCAAGCTATTTTTCGCTGAATTGCATCTCGTTTCTCTTGTTCCAATTTCCCAAAACCATAAATGCCAAAACCTGCATAGATTTCATCTAAAGCCTTTTTAAAAGGGACGTCTGGATTGTCTGCCCACTTATTTTCAATGGCACTTGCTAAGTGGTCTACTACTTCTGATTGCAAATCATAATAGCGGATTCTATGCGATTTTGTAAAGGCAAATAATTCTTGAATTTGATTTTTTGTTAGTTGTTTCATTT
>CAYMSC010000118.1:0-13999 GCA_964392805.1 uncultured Saprospiraceae bacterium | reverse complement strand
AAGAAAAACTGAGAACAAAATAGCTTCCCCCAATTTGACGGACTTATTATTTCGTGATTACTAAGTTGATTTTATTATTATTTAATCCTTCGATGAAAATCGGAGTAAGCTGTGTTCTTTAATAATCGTTCAATAGAAAATAATTAATAACTGATGTTACGCAAAGAAAAATTATTGAGCACCAAAGGTGCGGCATATAATAGCATTGGGTGATAACCCAATGTATCTAAAGCATACCGAAATATAGCGCCAAAGGTGCGATATAAATCGTGCGTTTTTTATGTCCCTCCTTCAGAGCTAGCATTTTTTCCGCATTCCTATTCCATAGGGCTTTCGCCGCATGTTAAATCCCTTAACCTGCCTTTTTGACTTCTTTTTGATGGATATATTCTTTTTTTTGTCTTAAATGGCTAATCTGTACCAAAATTGACACACTTTTAGGTATGGCATAATATTGGACGAAACTAATTAATCAAGATGTTTTGTATCTTGCTGCCATTTTGGCAAATAAACGGAAAGTACCTACTAATAAATCGCAAATAGCGCAGTATATATAATTTATGTTTAAAGAATTTTTTTATCCACAAGGTATTGACGAAGAAGGAGACTTTATGCCTTTTTTAAGTATGAATGAAGATGATGATGAAATGAATCTCAAAGAGGATTTTCCGAGTGTGTTGCCTGTGTTGGCGCTTAAAAATACAGTTTTGTTTCCTGGGATTGTTATTCCTATAACGGTTGGCAGAGATAAATCTATTAAGGCAGTACATCATGCCTACGAAAGTGGTCGATTAATAGCTGTTTTATCTCAGCGTTTGCCAAAGACGGAAGACCCCAGTACAGTAGACTTGTTTCAGATTGGGACGATTGCTAGGATTTTGAAAATCTTAAAAATGCCCGATGGGACCACTACTGCTATTTTGCAAGGTAGGAAAAGATTTTCTTTAGAAGAATTGACGCAAGAAAGCCCCTTCCTGTCTGGGAAAATAGAGGCGATTAGTACGATTAAGGCAACTAATCAAATGGAGTTCAATGCAACGATTGCTTCTATCAAAGATTTAGCTCAGCAGATTATTAAATTGGCACCCAATATTCCATCGGAAGCTACAGTGATGCTGAAGAATATTGATAATGGCGCATTTTTATTAAATTTTATCACTTCTAACTTGGGCATTGACGTTACAGCAAAGCAAACCATTTTAGAAATAGATGATTTAAGTAAAAAAGCAGAGGCGGTATTGGTGAAGATGGATAATGAGTTGCAATTACTCCAATTGAAAGATAAAATTGAGAATAAAGTCCGTACAGATTTAGAGAAACAACAACGGGATTATTTCTTGAACCAACAATTGAAAACCATTAAAGAGGAATTAGGAGATAGTCCGAATGACCAAGAATATGTCAAATTAAGAGATAGGGCTGCTAAGATGAAATGGCCACAAGAAGTAAAAGAAGTATTTGATAAAGACCTTAAAAAATTAAAAAGATTAAATCCGCAAGTAGCAGAATACTCCGTAATGTTAAATTACATGGAGTTGATGTTGGATTTACCTTGGAATATTTATACAGAAGACAATTTTGACCTGAAAAAAGTTAAAAAGGTATTGGATAAAGACCATTTTGGTTTAGAAAAAGTGAAAGATAGAATTTTAGAACACTTGGCGGTGTTGAAATTGAAAGGGGATATGAAAGCGCCAATTATTTGTCTGGTCGGCCCTCCCGGTGTTGGTAAAACGTCTTTAGGTAAGTCAGTGGCAAATGCACTTAACAGAAAATTTGTAAGAATGTCTTTAGGTGGATTGCACGATGAATCCGAAATAAGAGGACATCGAAAGACCTATATAGGTGCAATGCCCGGTCGGATTATCCAATCGCTTAAAAAAGTAAAATCTTCGAATCCTGTCTTTATTTTAGATGAGATTGATAAGGTGGGGTCTAATTTTAGAGGCGATCCTTCTTCTGCCTTGTTGGAAGTATTAGACCCTGAACAAAACACGACTTTCCACGATAATTATTTAGATGTAGAATACGACTTATCTAAAATTTTATTTATTGCTACGGCAAATTCTTTAAATACCATTCAACCTGCACTTAGAGATAGAATGGAAATTATTTCTGTTAGTGGCTATTCTATTGAAGAGAAAATTGAGATAGCTAAAAAGCACCTGATTCCAGAGCAAAGAAAGGAACACGGTTTGAAAAGTAAAGACATTAAATTGTCTGCTAAGGTTATCAAACAATTAATTCAAGACTATACTCGAGAATCTGGTGTTCGTTCGCTTAATCGTCAAGTGGCAAGTATGATGAGAGCGACTGCGAAAAAGGTCGCTATGGAAGAATCGTATGATGCCAATATTTCAGAGACAATGGTGAGAACTGTTTTAGGGCCCATCAAATTTTCACGAGACCGCTATCAGCGAAGCAAAGTGCCAGGAGTGGTAGTTGGATTAGCATGGACTTCTGTTGGGGGAGATATTTTATTTATAGAAGCAAGCTTGAATAAAGGGAAAGGTAACCTTCAGTTGACGGGAAATTTGGGGGCAGTAATGAAGGAGTCTGCCCAAACAGCGTTGAGTTTTATAAAAGCGAATGCAAAGTCATTTGGTATTGATGAAAAAATATTTGAAGCGCAAGATATTCATATACATGTTCCAGAAGGCGCAACACCTAAAGATGGACCGTCGGCAGGAATTACGATGTTGACTGCACTGACTTCTGCTTTTACCCGAAAAAATGTAAAGGCGAATTTGGCTATGACAGGCGAGATTACTTTAAGAGGCAAGGTCTTACCCGTTGGAGGAATTAAGGAAAAGATTTTAGCTGCCAAAAGAGCAGGTATTAAAGATATTATTTTGTGTAAAGAGAATGAAAAACATGTCAAGGAGATTAACGAATCCTATATCAAAGGAGTGCGATTTCACTACGTAGAACGTATGGAAGACGTGTTGAAAATTGCACTTGAGTAGTTGAATTTAATTTACAATGTACTGAGCTTATAAAAAGTCCGTATTTAGGGAATATAACCTAGATACGGATTTTTTTTGTCTGCATTAATAGAAGTCATAAATCTATCTATTCCTCTTTATTTAGGAAATCTATTGCTATTTCATTCATCTATTTGATACTTTCTGAAACAATAACCCCACTTTATTCGGTAATTAAAGGGATAAAATTTGACAAATCCTAATTTAGAATATAATTTTTATATTTGCATATAAAAAATATTGAATTATAAATGATTGTAATACAGTAGATTTTGAATAAAGTATATAATTTTTTCAAATAGTGAAAAAAAACGTTTTTTTTAACGTTTTGACATTTTAAAATTATACTATATTTTACAGCAACTTATCAAAGTATTATTAAAATTGTTAAACTATTTAGCAACAAGTGATAACCCTACAAAATCATTACTAAAAAGAGTAATTGCTAAATAGGCCCCTTGGCCTACCTAAACTTACACACAAACCAAACTTAGGATTTATCTTTTATCACTTTAAGATTATTATACAAAGACATTTATCAATGTCATCGCCAATTTTGAATTTTGTCCCGATTGAAATTATCAGGATTGAATATAGGAAAAAGCATGAAAATAATATATAAATAATTTAAATTTATGTAATTATACATTTATTTTTAACGATATTCATCATTCAAAATTGGCGATAACATTTATATATCATGTATATCCTAAATTAATAAACATTCAAATTTGATTATGAAGCGATTATTTTACCCACCTCCTATCAGACTATTGCTGATGGCTTTTATGCTGCTATTTGCAGGAAATACCTTTCTTTTTGCAGAGGGGTCTATAGATTTCAGGAATTATCCTGGACATCGACTTTTTTATAACGTTGAACAGAACCAACAACTGAAAGTTTATGCGGCTGCTGGAGAATTTATCAATGTTGGTTCAAGTCATCTTGGGATTAATGGTGGTACGATTGAAGTATATAATCCAAATGGCATGCTTGTGGCGACTTTTGGTGGTACTGACGACATTGGAATTATTTTTAATGATGTTCAAGAATTAAACGGACCTACTGGAACAGCAGGTGGCGGTTATATTCCTGGAGTTGTTCCTGTTGGAGATGCAGGGGTTTGGTCTATTCGATTAAGATACCCTGATACTGAACAACGAGGGTTTGTCAGTGAACTTTTAAATAGTGATCCTTGGACAAGGGAAGAAGACCAACCTAATGCTAGTATTTTAGACCAACGGGTGGCGCTTGCTTGGGATGTTACCGTTACCCAAGGTGGCGCTGGAGATAATGGTGGAACTGGAATTACAGGTAGATTATATTCTAATGAATATATTTCTATTTTAGATTCTAATGGACGATCTACTTCTCCTACTTTCTATATCTTGACTAGATTTGGCTATTTATATCGAGTTGATTTTTCAGATACAGACCCTTGGGGTTTTCCTTTAAATTCAAATAATTTAGGATTAGTTTCTGGCGACCAAGCCCCTATATATATGTCTGCTAATATTGGTGCAGATGTATCGGTTGGCAATACGGAAGGTAATTTTACTAGATCGGATGACCCTAGCACATGGGTAGTGGAGGAAAATTATTTGTTTGAACCACAGTCTGAGGATACAGAGAATATCTCGAATAATAAGATTTACTTTAACATGCCGGATGTTAATATGCCTACGGCTGCTTTGGTAACAGACCTTAATACGAATAATACACATACTACTTGGTTATTCAATGAAGTGCCTGAATTTATAGCGGATGAAAAGCCTTTTACCTTTTTGGGGATTCTTCCAGAGAATGGACCTTGTAATGGGGAGCTTGTCGCAGAAGAAGGAGCAGGTGGCTATTTTGTATTTAATACAGATTTAGCAGGACAAGCTACTTTTAGAGTAGATGTTAATAACAATGGTTCTTTTGAAGATGCAGTGGATATAACCGTTGCAGATAATGTTGGATTGGGAATAGATTCTATTTTCTGGGATGGGCGAGATGGTGCAGGTAATATAGTAGCAGCTAATCCTAATTTTGAATTTGCCTTTGATTTAACAATTAGAGGTGGTGAAGTTCACCTTTTATTAGCAGATATTGAAAATAATTTGGGTGGTGTTAATTTTACTCGAGTGAATGGCCCTCAAAGCCCTGACGGAAATTTTCATTATGATAATAGTAGTATTGGAGGAGCAGTTAGTGGTGGAGGTACCCCTGGTAATCCTTTAATTACAAACATACCTTTTACCTATGATAATAATTTTGGTGACCAAATATTGTTAGATCAGTGGGCATTTATCGAAACGAATAGTTTTGGTACGGGTACGTTAGCTATCAATATTGAATCGGAATGCGCTCCAGGAGACCATGATAATGATGGCGTACCTGATGTTGTAGATATAGATGATGATAATGATGGCGTACCTGACCTATTAGAATATTGTCATCCAACCGAAGGATTCGCTTGCTTGCCAAATGGTTTAGACCCTAGTGGTGATGCAGATAGTGATGGCGTATTAAATTTTGAAGATGCGAATGACCCAGCGGTTAATAATGGTTGTGCAGATACGAATGGTGATGGTGTTTGTGACCAAATAGCTGCTATTTATGATACCGATGGAGATAATGTTCCTGACCATTTAGATTTAGATTCAGATAATGATGGAATTAGCGACTTAGTGGAAGCAGGGCATAATCAAGCGGATGTTGATGGCAATGGGGTTATTGACGGAGACAATGCTGCTTTTGGTGCGAATGGACTTTTTGTAAACTTGGAAACTAATGATGGACAAGATGCAGTTGCGAATTATGTGCCTTGGGATGTTGATGGTGACGGGATTCCTGACCATGATGATTTGGACTCAGATAATGATGGTATTGCAGATGTAGTAGAAGCAGGTTATGCAAGTGCTGATTCTGACCAAGATGGTCGAATTGATGATGGCAATGGAAATGTACCAAATGTAAATATAGATGGTTTAGTTCCTTTGATTGACCCTGCTATAACAGGAACAGGAATACCTCTTCCAATTGATTGGGATAATGATGGAGTTCCTGATTGGCATGATTTGGATTCTGACAACGATGGTATTTTAGATGTCATTGAAGGAGGTTATCAAGGTAATGATACGAACGGCGATGGACGGATTGATGATGGTAACGGAAATATTCCCGCAGTAAATTCAGATGGTTTACCTCCTGTAATAGACCCTGCTATAACAGGGACAGGTATTATTTTACCTCCTGATACAGACGGTGATAATGTACCTGACTGGCATGATTTAGATTCAGATAATGATGGTATCAATGATACGGTTGAGAATAATAACCCCGATGGCGATGGCGATGGATTTATTGGTACTGGACCAATTACGGTTGATGTAGACGGAGTAGCTATCGCAGATAATAATGGTAATTTAACACCGTCTATTCCTTTAGTTAATACAGATGGAGAAGGACCTGCTGATTTCAGAGATTTAGATTCAGACGGAGATGGTATCAATGATGTGATAGAAGGTGGCTCGAATGACCCTGATGGAGATGGGATTATCGGAACAGGTACACCAACGGTGAATCCTTTTGGACAGTCAACGGATGGCACAACTTCTAACCCACCTGATACGGACGGCGACGGTACACCAGATTTTCAGCAAGTAGAAGAAGTAATAGAAGTAGAACTTTGTGATATACCTGATACGCCAACTTTAGCAGCTTCAGGAACTAATTTATGTGAAGGAGATGACTTTACTTTAACTGCTACAGGAATTACGGATACAGACGTTACCTATGTTTGGACCGCAACTGGAGCAACAGGGGTTGCTGAATTCACAACAAGTGTGCCTATGCTTCCTTTAAGCCAGTTGGCTGTTTCTAGTACAGGAACATACACTGTTGTAGCTACTAGAGATACTTGTGTTTCAGCGGTATCTAATAGTATTAATATTGTTGTTAATCCTAGACCAGTAGCACCAACCTTGACTGCAAGTGCAACAAGTGCATGTGAAGGAGCATCTATTACGCTAAATGCTGGTGCAGCAACAACGAATACAACTTATCAATGGATATTAACTAGGGCTGATGGAACTTCGGCAGTAGTAGCGACAACAGATAATCCCAATTTGCCATTAAATCCATTAACACTAGCTGATGCGGGAACTTATACCGTAGAAGCCATAGGTGGCGGAGGTGCTTGTCCTAGTGGCGTTTCCAATGGAGTGGCTATAAGTGTTAGTACTACACCCGCAGTCCCAACGCTGACTGCAAATGCAACAAGTGCATGTGAAGGAGCATCTATTACGCTAAATGCTGGCGCAGCAACTGCGAATACCACTTATGAATGGACCTTGACTACGGCTGACGGAACTTCGACAGTAGTAGCAACAACGAGTATTCCAGAATTACCTTTAAACTCAATTGTATCAGGTCAAGCAGGTACTTATACGGTAGAAGCTATTGGTGGAGGTATTTGTCCAAGTGGCGCATCTAATGGTGTAGCTATTGAAGTATTTACAGGTGCACCTGCACCAGTAATAACGGCAAGTGCAACAAGTGTTTGTGAAGGAGCATCGATTACGTTGGATGCTGGCGCAGCAACAGCGAATACCACTTATGAATGGACCTTGACTATGGCTGATGGAACTTCCACAGTAGTAGCAACAACGAATAATCCTAATTTGCCTCTAAATTCATTAACATCAGGTCAAGCAGGTACTTATACCGTCGTTGCCTTAGCAGGCGGAGGTGCTTGTCCTAGTGTCGCTTCTAATGGAGTAACAATTAATGTTATTTCCGTATCAGCAGCACCAGTAATAACGGCAAGTGCAACAAGTGCATGTGAAGGAGAATCTATTAATTTAAATGCGGGTGCTGGTTCGGCGAATACAACTTATCAATGGACATTGACTACGGCTGATGGAACGTCCACAGTAGTAGCAACAACGGATAATCCCAATTTGCCATTAAATCCATTAACAGTAGCTGATGCGGGAACTTATACCGTTGAGGCGATAGGAGGAGACGGTGCTTGTACGAGTGGCGTATCTAATGGCGTTACAATTAGTATTGCAGAAAGACCAGCTGTTCCAACTTTGACGACTAGTACGACTATGGCTTGTGAAGGGGAATCTGTTACTTTAGACGCAGGTCTTGCAACTGCTAATACCATTTATCAATGGACACTAACTACTGCAGATGGAACTTCTACTGTGGTAGCTACGACTGATATACCTAGTTTCCAATTAAATCCTATTACGGCTAATCAAGCAGGTACCTATACGGTCGAAGCTTTAGGAAATGGTACTTGCGCTAGTGGCGCATCTAATGCAGTAGTGATTGAGGTAATGCCCGTTCCCTCTGAATTAGTTTTAACTGCTTCGGAAGCTAATGTTTGTGAAGGGGCGGCAGTTGTATTAAGTGCCACTCCAGACGCTGGTCCAAATGCCATTTACGAATGGACATTAGTTGCGGAAGATGGTAGTTCTTCTGTGGTTGCTACGACTAATGAGCCGATTTTTAATTTAGACCCAATAGCGGCTAATCAATCAGGTACTTATACAGTAGAAGTAGTTGATCCTAATGGTGTTTGTCCAAGTGGACTTTCTAATGGCGTAACTGTTATGGTTACACCAATGCCTGATGCACCAGTTTTAACGGTTGATAAAGCTATTCACTGTGAAGGTGATACTTTAACATTTACTGCGTCAACTGTTGAAGGCACAAATGTTATATATGAATTTACGTTTACAAACCCTGCTGGCAGAGTAGACCCCTTGGTGACTAGACCCACCCCTTTTGCAATGATTAATGGACTTGTTGCTGCCAATACAGGTACTTATCAAGTGAGAGCAGTCGTAGATGGCTGTCCATCGGAATTTTCTAATGATGTACCAGTTGATGTTGCTTCTGGTGGTTTACCTAATGCAATGGCGACTTCATCAGCACCTAATGGAAATGCTGTTTGTGAAGGAGAAGATGTAATGCTGTCAGTCGTTCCAGATGTTGACACTGCATTGTATGAATGGGCTGGTCCTAACGGTATAGTTGGAAATATGGCAGAAATTGTTTTGGAAGGCGTAACGCCCGAAGATGTGGGAGAATATAATGTAACAATAACTATTAATGGTTGTCCAAATACAGTAGGACCAGTTACAGTGGACGTAGCTGCTAGACCTGCTACACCAATGATTACTGCGGATACAGAAAGTGTTTGTCCTGGAGAAGGAGTTACTTTGACCACAACGGCTATAACAGGTGATGATATTTCCTACGATTGGATTTTAAATGGAATGGTAGTGACGACTACAACGGAGCCTACCTTTACCGTAGGAAATTTCCAAGAAGCAAATGCAGGAGATTATACGGTAGTTGTTAGCGAAGGCGGTTGTCCATCTGAACCATCTGAACCAGTTGCGGTTGCTTTGAGAGAATCTTTAGAAGGCGTAACAGCTTCCTCTAATAGCCCAGTTTGTATTGGGGAACCAATCAATCTAACAGTAACGGATGTTGAAGGAGCTACGTTTGAATGGACAGGCCCTAACGGTTTTTCTTCTATGGAGCAAAATCCAAGCATTGACAATGCGACAGAAACAGAAGCAGGAGATTATACAGTTGTAGTGACAGTAGATGGTTGTCCGGCAAGTATTCCACCTGCAACAGTAGTAGTTACACCAAGACCTGATGCACCAACAGTAAGCATCAGTGAAGGTCCAGTTTGTGAAGGTATGGCGGCAAGCATTACGGTTATGGATCCACAACCTAATACAACTTATACGGTTACAGATGCTGCTGGAAATACAGTAGCGTCAAGCGGAGAAGGAACTATCGAAATACCAACAGATGGTGCAGCGGGTGATAATACGTATACGGTAGTTGCCCAAGAAGACGGTGGTTGTCCAAGCGAACCTTCTAACGCAGTTAACTTAACGGTTACACCAATACCTGATGAAGAAGCGATGATTTTGACGGATCCAGTAAGTGGTGATGTTTGTGGTAGTCCGCAAACAATGCTTGAAGCGGTCGCTCCTGCACAAGGAACAGGAATGTGGACAAGTAGTAATCCAAATGTAGTCTTCACAGATGTTAATAATCCTACAACTGCGGTAGCAGGCTTAGCGGATGGAGACGTTGTAACCTGGACTTTATCTAATGAGGCATGTGGGGAATATGCTTCAACGAGCATTACAATTAGCGCAGTACAACCAATCGTTACGGCTAATCCAGATGTGAATACTATTTTAAATACAGAAACAGCTACTGGGAATGTAGCGACTAATGATACCCCAAGCGACGGTACGGTAACGGTTATTTCAGGTCCATCTAATGGAGTAGGTACGATTGATGCCAATGGTAACTATACTTATACACCAAATGACCTTTTCGAAGGTACGGACCAAATTGTTTATGAAATTTGTAATGCAGCATGTCCTGATGTGCCTTGCGCTCAGAGTACTTTAACCATTACCGTAAATCAAGACCCCAACAATTTGGCATGTATCGTTCCTGATGTGATTTCTCCAAATAATGATGGATTAAATGATGTATTTGTGATTGGCTGTTCAGATTTTCAACCAGTAGCATTACAAATCTTTAACCGTTGGGGAGATTTGGTTTTTGAATCTGACAATTACGATAATAGCTGGACTGGAACACATGATGGTAATGATTTACCTCCAGGACCTTACTACTACATTTTTGAAGAAAATGGGGTAGAGGCTCAAACAGGCTGTGTTACTATAGCTAGGTAAGGTAATGTGCTAAACATCAGTAATAATATTTATTGCTGATGTTTAGCACAAACTTGTTTGTATTTAAACTTAAATAACGACTAGAAATAAATGCGAAAGTTATTTTTAGTTAATATTAAAATTATAAAAATGAATAAAATTATATATACAACTGCCTTCCTGCTTTTCAGCCTTATGGCGATGGCGCAAAATGATGTGCAGTACACGCATTACTTATTTAATAAGTTTGCCTATAATCCAGCATATGCTGGTGAGGAAGGGCATCCAGTAATCAATGCCATATATAGAGACCAATGGACAGGTGGTTTTGCTGATGATAAAGCTCCTAGAACAGGGACAATTAATTTTCATTCTCCTATTCAATGTGGAAGAGGCGGTGTAGGATTAGGTTTTACTAGTGACAAAGCAGGTATTTTTGATAGCAATCGTTTACATGGTGCTTATTCTTATAAATTTCAAGTTTCGGATAAAGGAAGGTTAAGTTTAGGATTGGGCGCACAATACGAATTTGGTAATGCTGATTTTACGCAGACCAATCCATTAGATGCGGGGGATAATACCATCCTAAATGGTAATGATGAACTCTCTAATAATAAATTTAATATTGCGGCTGGTTTATATTACACCCACAATGATAATTTTTATGTTGGCTTATCTGTTCCTCAATTAATCAATACTTCTTTCTTCCAACAGGTAGATATTTCAGGAGATGGTAATGATTTTCATACTTACTACTTGATGTTTGGATTTGCGAAAGATTTGACTAATAATGTTAAAATTGTACCAGGTGCTTTAATTAGTTATAATGGTAGGAATACACCTTTTGAGTTTGATGTTAATGCTAATGTGGTATTCATGGATAAACTTTGGCTTGGTTTGAATTATAGATTAGGTGATTCCATTGATGGTTTAGTACAATACCAAATTAATGACCAAATCAGAGCGGGATTTGCTTATGATTTTACGACGACGGATATCAGAGACCATTCAAATGGTTCTTTAGAATTTTTACTGTCTTATGGCTTCACCAATTATAGTAATAAGATTAGTAATGTTCGTTACTTCTAAGCAAACCCTATAAATCGAAATCAAGATAGAAAATAAATACGGACTATTTTTGATTTATTTTTTAGTCTTATAATTAGTATAAAATCATGATTAGAAAAAATATATTAACACTACTTTTCCTATCTCTGTCTCTTGCAGTTTTCTGTCAGGTGGAGATAGAAGAGGTGTCAGTCATAAATCTCGCGGATATAAACACCGAGAATGATGAATTTGTGGCAGTACCCTATGGGGAAGGCATTATGTTTAATGGTATCGGAGATAAAAACCCTTGTGATACCTGTGGCTATTTTAATAGTTTACGCTTTGCAAAAAACAAATCTAGTGCAGATGCAGATATGGCGGCAGATTCAGGTTCAGACTGTAGTTGTAGCCCATCTGAAAAAGTTTCAGCTACGGCTTATCCCAAAAAGTCAAACTTTAATGCACCTACTTTTACCAGTGATAGAAGTACGATGTACTTGACGCAAAATTTTAACCGACCAGGTGGAGGGGAAATGAATGTGCAAGGGAAAGGAAAGAAGTTGAAAATTGTCATGGCAGAAATGAGCGATTTGAATTCGTGGACAAATTTCAAAGATGTACCTTTCAATATGGTAGATTATGAAACTGCTCACCCCGCATTGACTGCGGATGGTCAGACAATGTATTTCACTTCTGACCGACCAGGTGGACTTGGTAAAATGGATATTTGGAAAGTCACTAAGGAAGGAGATACTTGGGGCGAGCCTACTAACTTAGGTGCTCCCATTAATAGTCCAGGAAATGAGATTTTTCCATCTGTTGCCAAAGATGGTGGTATCTATTATTCTTCTAATAAATCAGGAGGTGCAGGTAACTTAGATGTTTATAGTGCGACTATGCAAGGAGGAAGTTGGACAACAGAAAATCTAGGCGCACCTTTCAATTCTAGTGCAGATGATTTAGGATATGTGGAAAATTCAGATGGAGAAAGTGGTTATATAACTTCCAATAGAGCAGGTGGTAAAGGGAACGATGATATTTATTGCTGGAAAGTCAATAAAGCACCTGTTAAACTATTGGTAGAAGATGATAATACAAAAGATAGATTACCTGGCTCTACTATTAATATCGTTGGAGCAGCAGAAACGCTAGATTATGTTGCGGACGGAGAAGGTGGCGCTGAACCTGATATGACCTATAGAAGAACCTATACAGTCAATGTTGAAAAAGAAGGCTACTTACCTTGGAGTAAAGAATTGACGGCTAAGGAACTGGCTATGGCTTCTCCTTATATTGTCCCTTTAGTACCTAGAGCCTTTAGTTTAGGTGGTGATGTGAAATACATTGAAAGCTTGGATATTGCTCCGGGGTCAAAAGTTGTTTTACACAATATCACCACTGGAGAAAAAAGAGAAGTCATTGCGGATAAAGATGGACTTTTTACTTTTGATAATATCTACTGTTTTGAAGATTATGAGTTAATTGCTTATGACGGTCCTGATGAGGCATCCGCTAAATCTGAAGTGTATCCACTTCCTGCTTCTGCTATTGATTGTTCTGGTGATGAAAAAGTGACCGTTCCACTTAAATTACCTGAGCCTGCGCCAATTATCGTAGAAAAAATAGAATGTCCTATATTCACAGAAGGCCCTTTGAGTTTACCAACGGATGATACTGCGCCAAAAGCAATTAGCGCATTAGGAAACCGACCACAATTTGGTAATTCTCACGATGTAGATGCTGCTGGTTTCTACAACAAATTACAGGACCGATACAACCGTAGCGCAAGAGATAAAAAATTCTTAGATGAATTATTTACTTCTTTAGGGTATCCTAATGGTTTTGCGGATGCAAATGAATCCACCTTCTATTCTGTTACCATTCCAAATGGTATGACTGGTAATATGGGATACACGAAGCGTCACCGCATGAAGTATGTTCAGTTAAATGCTCGTAAAGGCCAAGACTTAGAAGCCTTTAAAGTAGCTTCTATTAATGCATGTGATGTCTACTTTATGAAGACTTGTGGTAACTTATTCTACTTTAAGCAATAAGTTTGCTTACTATAAAATATTAAGAGCTTCCAGAACTCCAAGTTCTGGAGGCTCTTATGCTACCTATTAAATACTATAAAAAAGCCCTTTCAGAGCAATCTGAAAGGGCTTTTTATATGATAATTCCCTCATTCACCTTATCAACCTCATTCCCTCATTCACCTTATCAACCTCATTCACCTCATAAACCTCATTC
>CAYMSC010000117.1:0-14003 GCA_964392805.1 uncultured Saprospiraceae bacterium | reverse complement strand
TTTTGCGTAGGTTATTATTTTCGTTTTCCCTTATTGTATCTTTTTAACAAAAAAATTGGAATCAGGCGATTTGTGTCGAAAAAAATAAAATACTCGTAGATAGATTTTTAATCAATCTCTCATCAAGGTTATTTTTGACTTATCTTTGGCTACACAACTATATTTCATATGAAAAATAATCTATTACTTAGAATACTAGTCATGCTAGGCGTCTATTTTGGCTTAACTTATTATGGCGGTGAAATAGGCCAACGTATCCTCTACCCTATCCGAATGCTAGTTACTTTCCTGCATGAATTTGGTCATGCTTTTGGTGCGTTAATTACAGGAGGTAGTGTGGCTAATCTGGAAATCCGACCAGATGGAAGCGGTGTTTGTTGGACGGCAGGTGGCAATCGAGCCGTCATTTTAATGGGAGGCTATATCGGGAGTGCTATTTTTGGTAATCTGCTTTTTTATATTGGGACTAGAGCTAATAATACAATTGCTAAAACGACTACTTATGTTTTAGGAGCACTTATGCTTTTTGTCGGTTTGGTTTGGTTTACCTCTCTTTTTACAACAGGTATGTTAGCACTATTTGCATTAGTCTTATTTTTTATTGCCAGCAAAACTAATTTCGACTCAGATATACTTATGTTTTTTGGTCTCGCTAGTATTCTATACATTATTCAAGATTTCAACGTTGGCCCTTCCTCTGATTTAGCGAGTTATGCAGATTTATTCGTGATTGTTCCAGCAGGTGTTTGGATGTATATTTGGTTGGGGATAGCTTTGTTGTTGTTCTTTTATAATATTCGGTTGATCCTACGGAATGGGTGATACTTCACTTTAGTAACGACGAAATAATAAGTTGGTCATCTGGACGAGATTATTTTGGTTCTAGTTTTTCTTTAAAAGAGGGAGTATTGTTGATACTATGACCGATTTTAAAGTAAAAATAGGATCAAAAGAAGCCGTCCTAGATGTTCAAGTTATTGTTTTGCCGTTACTTAGTTTTGATAGTTAATTTAAAATCCGTTGTCCTTCAATTATCCGTTGTATTAAATAAATGTACAACGGATAATTGAAGGACAACGGATTTATATAGGCATAATAATGTAAGTATTATTTAAAATTTCCACTTCCTATTCTTACCTTCACTCCAAGAATTTCAATCAATAATAAAAAATCATGGCGCTCCTTAACTATCAAAAGGGTATTTTATCCCTCTTACTTACCTTTCTATTTTTCACTACATTACCCGCACAAATCAATTTAATCGAAGACCGTTTTGCCTTCGAACCAGAATTGACCTATGACCAAAACATACCTTCACCCGCCAATGTCTTAGGATATCGCTTAGGAGAACGCTTCACAGAATATGCTGCTACCGTCGATTATATGGAAAAATTAGCTGCCGCTTCTGATAAAGTGACCCTAAGTAGTTATGGGAAAACTTATGAAGGCAGACCGCTAATCTATTTAGTAATTACTTCTGCTAAAAATCAAGAAAATATTGAAGAAATACGACTCAATAATCTAAAACTAGCGGACCCAACAATCACTTCCGTAACAGATGCCCAAGCGATTATGAAGGATAACCCGATAGTGGTTTCCTTTAGTTATAATATTCACGGCAACGAAGCTTCCTCAACCGAAGCCGCCAAACAAGTAGCCTATCGACTTGCTGCAGCACAAGACAACGCCACTGCAGAACTATTAGACGATTTGGTATTTGTGATGTATCCTTGCATTAATCCCGACGGACGTTCTCGATATGTGAGTTGGTATAATAGCATGGCAAGAGATGTGATTGGTTTTGAACCAAAAGATTTGGAACATTATGCGCCTTGGCCTAATGGTCGAACCAATCACTATTGGTTTGATTTGAATCGAGATTGGATTTGGGGCGTACATCCAGAATCAAGAGGACATACTAGAATCTACCAAGAGTGGATGCCACAGGTACACACCGATTATCACGAACAGGGCTATAATAGTAACTACTTTACGATGCCTGGTACTACCCCAAGAAATAAAATCTTACCCGACCAATACGAAGCCTTGAGTGATACTTTTGGCATGGCTAATATTGCTGCTTTTGACCGTCATAAAATTGGGTATTTTACTAGAGAAGCCTTTGATTTTTATTACCCCGGCTATGGTTCTTCTTATCCAAGTGTGATGGGTGCAGTAGGGATGTTGGTCGAGCAAGGTGGTATTGGCGGAGGTCGAGCCATTGAGACTTCAGACGGGACTATTCTAACCATTCGACAACGTTTATTTGACCATTATTTAACGTCTATTGCTACTTTACAAAAAGCGGTTGAGCATAAGGAATTATTTCAAAAATATACCTACGATGCACTAAATCCCAAAAATGCGAAAGACCCAACAAAAGCTTATATTTTACCCAATAATGAACATGATTATCTAAAGGAAGTAATCGCTGTTTTTTTGAGACAGGGCATCAAAGTAGAACAAGCAACCGCTAGTTTTTCGGTATCAAACGTACGCAATTATAAAGATGGAAAATCTAGTACTAAAAATTTCCCAGAAGGCACTTATATTATTTCTTGCAATCAGCCTAGACATTTATTTATCAATAGTATTCTTTCGCCATCTTTGGCAATAGAAGATTCGGTCATGTACGATATGTCTACATGGGCAACGCCTATGGCTTATAATCTGGATGCGTATCAAAGTAATCGAGCTATCTCGGTCAAAACCAATCAAGTGACCAAAGCACCGATGTATGCCAAAGGTGTTAATAATTCCGATGCAACCTATGCTTTTACCATAGATTGGAAACAGCAATATGCCCCAAAAGCATTGTCTCTGCTTTGGCAAAAAAAATATAGAGTTCGTGCTGCTAGAAAGATTTTTAATGACGGTAAAAAAGAATATTCCGAAGGGTCATTAATCATTTTGTTGGGTAGAAATTTGGAGAAAGCCAAGCAAATCAAAGCGGACATGATGGATATTGCCGAACAAGCTGGTGTGCTTATAGATGGGCATAATACAGGTAGAATGCATAGTGGTATTGATTTGGTTTCCAATAATACCAGACCTGTCAAACAGCCCAAAGTGGCAATGTTGGTCGAACCACCATTTAGCACTTACACCGCAGGACAATTATATTTTTTGTTTGACAAAATCACCGCTTTACCCGTTGAGCGTATCCGAACTTCTGTTTTCCAACAAACTGCTATCCCTAAAATGGGTAGTCGTTATGGTTATGCCAATTTGCAGGATTATGATGTGTTAATTTTACCGGGCGGCGGGTCTAGTTTGAAAAAGCTTTTTGGCAAAGACCAAATCAAAGAAATTAAAGATTGGGTGAGTGCAGGTGGTGTTTTGATTGGGACAGAGAGTGCCGCTAATTTCTTAACAAAAAAAGCATCAGGATTGACCAATGTGGAGTTAATAAAAGCACCAAAGGATTCTACCCAAGTCGCTAAGTTTGTGCCTTATGCAGACCGTAGAGATTATGGTGGCAAGAAAAACATTCCCGGTGCGGCGATGAATGCCACTTTAGATATAACCAACCCCTTGGCATTCGGAATGACCGAAGACCTTTATTCCTTAAAATTTGGTTCAGATGCGCTCAAGCCTAATGCTGGATTTCAGACAGTAGGTCGATATTCCGATTATCCTAACTTGTTAGCTTCGGGCTATGCTTCTTCTTCCAATTTAAAACGAATGAGTGGTAATACTTTTGCCGGGGTTCAACCAATAGGACGAGGAAAAGTAGTGTTCTTAATGGATAATACCCAATATCGAATGTTTTGGAGAGGCCCAAGTCGAATGATGCAAAATGCGGTGATGTTGGTGAGAGGGATGTAGGTATATCAAAACTTAATCATATACCGAAGACCAGGCAATCTTGGTAATCCTGGAACATCATCTTCCTCGAAGTTTCCTGGATTGTCTATATCTTCAGTACGAACAGAAAACAAAGGATTTCTATTATTATAAACATTATTTATACTAAGAGTAAGGAAATGTTCTACCCGTTTTCTAGGCCAATGAAAGTTAAAACTAATATCTAATTGATGATTTGGAAATAATTGAAAATCATTTAATACTTCCGCATCATTATTGAAGTCAAATTGAAAATTATCGATGTTTTGTACTTCCCCATTTATTTCTATTACTCGAGGGGTAGTAAATTGACCAGAACCATAATACCAAGAGGCAAAAAAGCTAAATTGGGGGCCAAACTCTTGATTCAAGCCTATCTTAAATACATGTTCTCTATTAAATCTAAAAGGAAATCGTTCCTCTCTATTCAACCCGTCAAATTGACGTTCTGCCTTTGACCAGGTATAATTGAGGTAACCTGTAGTTTTACCTTCTTTACGTGTTAAGGAGGTTTCTAATCCATAATTCCACCCTTGCCCAGTTGTCACTTGTTCTTCCCAATCAAAATCAATATTTTCATTCATAAAAAAATCATTGACCTCGGGACGATAGGTAATCAAATTATCTAATTTTTTATAATACAATTCTGCCCCAAAAGTAAAACTGGCAGGTAAGCGCCATTCTGTACCAATCAAGAATTGCCTAGCATATTCCGGAGCTATTTCTCTAGTAGAAGGTACCCATAAATCAAAAGGCATACTAACTCCCGCAGGACTCACAACGTGCAAAAATTGACTCATCCGACTATAAGAAGCATAAATTTTACTTGAAGGAAACCAATCGTACTGAATAGAAAGTCTAGGTTGAAAAGCGTTCCAAGCCGAGTTAGACGCTGTAAAAATGGCATTATGGACACCTATTTGCGCACTCAATTTATCTGTTATCGTCCAATCATCTTCAAAGTATAGGTTTAATTCAGTGGCAAAATAAAGGAGGGTATTCAGCTCTTCAAAAAGAAATTCTTCGTCAATTTCAACATCATCTTCATCAATCTTAAAGTCTTCATATTGTAAAAATGGGCTAAATATTCGCTGCTTTAAACCAAATCCAAACTTTAAATGGTGGTTATTATTCTTGAAATAATCAAAATCCATTTTTAAAGCAACATCTTGGATGTTAGAAGAAAAATTAAATTGTTCTATCTCCGTAAATTCTCTTTCGTATGTTTCCATTTCTAAAGAAGAATTTGCTAAGAACTGGAAACCAAATTCACTATAGGTTAGGGTCAAATTGGAAAATAGTTTATTATTCCAAACTCGATTCCATCGAGAAGAAAGTATTGTATTCCCCCATTTGGTATTCAAAAAATCACCTTCTCTAGTAATTCTAGGCGCTTCTCCTTCTGCTATTTCGTTTTCGAAAAAAAGCGTCTCATAGCTTAAAAAACTCAATTTATCAGACCCTTTATAAAAACTAACATAGAGTTTATCTTTATCGGAAAGGGTATAATTTATTTTTGCATTAAAATCATAAAAAAAATAATTAACTCTTCCTGTTGTAAAAGTATTATCTTCTTCATTGTTGAAATAAACCTCTCCAAAAAGAGGCTCTAGATGTGTCCTTCTGCCTGATACAAAAAAAGAAGATTTATTTTTTATAATTGGCGCTTCTACAAAAGCATTGGTTGCCAATAAACTAGTTCCTGCACCAAATTTCCATTCTTTGTCGTTCCCATCTTTTGTTTGAATGTCTATCACGGAGGAAAGGCGTCCACCGTATTTAGCAGGAAATTTACCTTTATATATTCTAGCGCTTTTTACAATATTTTCATTAAAAATAGAAAATAAACCGAGCGAATGGCTAGGATTATAAACAGGCACACCATCTAACAAAACTAAATTGTGATTGGCATCTCCACCTCTAATATGTGTTCCTCCTAGACTTCCCGAACCGGACTCTACTCCTGGTAAGGTTTGAAAAAATTTAAAGACATCTGGTTCTCCTCCCGTAGCAGGCATTTTTCGCAATTCATCCATTGCATAATTGGGCGCATCTACAATAGATAAACCTTCTTTTAAAGCAAATTTATCGTCCGTAACGACTACTTCCTTTAGGGTAATAGAAGATTTAAGCGGCACATTAAAATAAAAGTCTTTTCTAATATTTAATTTATAAGTGCGAGAATTGAAACCAAGGTAAGAAAATCCAATAGCTGCTTGTCCACGAGGAATGGATAAGCTATAAAAACCATATTCATTGGTCGTTGTTCCTTTGCCAGAAATATAATCAAAGACCGTAGCCGAAACAAGTCGTTCTCCCGATAAACTATCTTCTACAAATCCACTAATCCTATAAATTGGTGGAGGTTTTTGGTAGAGGACCAAACGGTTCTCGTTCCATTTGAAACCAATATCGGTTTCTTTTAAACAAGCTGTCAGTAAAAATTTAAGGGATTTGTTTTGATGTTGGAAAGAAACGGTAGGCGCATCTGCTAATAAACGGCTATCAAAAGAAATATTAATATCTGCTTTTGCACAAATAGAAATAAGTGCATCAGGAACAGGCATTTTGTCAACCTGAAAATCCATTTCCCTGTCTAATATCGACTGTCCTATGGCACTATATACCAATAGCATACAAGTTAGTATTGACAGGGTTTTCTTCATAAGAACGTTTGATTTCGGGTGATTTTTTCGCTAAATTTTAAAACTAGTGCATCGTGATTATGTAAAAAGTCCAGATAAATCGAAGACAAGTTTCGTCGGTAAATTTAAACTTTATTGGCAACTTCCATTCCTTAATTCAAAGGAATTATTGCCTAGTTTTTTTACATTCATTTTATAAATATCCGCAATAGCGGCTAAAATAGCATCAATACCTTGTTTCATCTCATGGGTTGCGCCGTATCTACAATCATTTAACTTAGTATCTGCTAAGGAAATTTCTACGTCAAATAATCTTTGCAAATCATTCAATACTTCGTTCAATGGCGTATTTATAAAAATAAGTTTATCATTATGCCATGCTAAATCATTCATATTCTTTTCTTTCATCTCCGTCACTGAATCATTAGATACATTATGAATCCCTTTTTCGTTGGGAGTCAACTCTACTTTTTTATCACCTGCATTATTTTCTAACCGAACTTTTCCAGTTTTCACCAGCACTTCGGTCAAGTTTTCGGCAATTCGAGAACGTACATTGAAAGACGTTCCTAAAACGGTTACTTTTGATTTATTTGTTTCAATAATAAAAGGCTTAGCTAGATTTTTTGTTACGTCAAAAAAGGCTTCTCCTGTCAATTGGACAACTCTTTTATCATCAGAAAATGTGGTAAGATAAGTTAATTGACTGTTGCCATTCAACCATACAATGGTCCCATCATTTAAGGTCAATGTCTTTTTTTCTTGATAACTAGTTTTTGCAACTAATGTATTGGAAGTTATTCCATTTTGATTACCCATAAACCAAAAACCAAGTGCTAATGCAATAACCGCAGCGGATGCCCAGCCAATCCAACGAGTGTTAGATTTTTTGCTTGACATAGCCACCACTTTTCCAATTGGCTGATTAGCGACGCTCAGATTATCCACAGCAGCCGTTACCAAATTAGCATCTGCATCAATTCGCTGTTGCAATAATTTAAAATCTCCATCGACATCGACATCAAAATCAACTTGAGGCGTATAATCGGCGGTCAATTCCCAATCTTTTTCTAATTGTGTAGATAGTTGAGCATTTTCGGAAGATGTTCCTTCCCAAACATCTAATATGGATTGCTCTTCCAGCGAAATATCACCTTTGAGTTTTTTGAAAATTAGCGTAGTGTAATTGTCTTTTTTCATTTTTAAATTAATCAGTAGTTGTTAAAGACTAACGGGTGTCTCCTAACTTTTTGATTGTTCGGTCTATTTTTTGATTATTTTTTAAGTTGGTAATACGGATTTTAAGCAGTACTTCCAAGTACTTAGACAGTTGAAAAGCCATTTACCCCTATCAACTACTTATCTTTTTTATAAATATTGTATAATTAACAATAACATTCCTAAAGCCTCATATTTTGCTACCGTAGCTCTTACAATTTTTAAGGCCTTAGTTATCTGATTTTCAATGGTTTTTGTGGAAATATCCAATTTAGCAGCGATTTCTTTGTGGGACAGTTTTTCAAATCGACTAAGTATAAAAATTGCTTTGCACTTAGTGGGTAAACTATCAATTGCACTGTTAATCACCGCTTTTAAATCTTCTGCTTCTAATTTCTTTTGCGCAGAAACAGATTTGTCAGGCGTTTGTTTATCAAAGTTATCGTCTCCAAAATCAAAACGCTTTTGAGATTTAATATAATTTAAAGACCGATTGACAACTGCTCGGCGTAGGTAAGATTTTAGAGAGGATTGAATATTAATGTGTTCTCTTTTTTTCCATAATTCAAAAAAGACATCTTGGACTAAATCTTTCGCTTTTTCATTATCCCCTGTAATATTATAACCCGTAACCACCAAATATTTATAGTAATGCTTGAATATCTTTTGCAGGGCATCTTGTTTGCCTGCTTTCATAGATTGCAGCCATTCTTGTTCTTCGATGGAAATGGGTTGAAGCATTAAAGTTTGTTATTTCTTTCTAAAAAAGATACCAATGGGTACCCCTTTAAAATTAAAATTCTTGCGCAGTTGATTTTCTAAATAATTCCGATAGCTTTCTTTGATATGCTTCGGATAATTACAGAAAAAAGCAAAAGCAGGGTAATAAGTCGGAAGCTGCGTAATATATTTAATCTTTATAAATTTTCCACGATGAGAAGGTGGCTCATAGGCTTCGATAGCATCCCCAATAACTTCATTGAGCACAGATGTTTTTATTTTCTGAGAACGATTTTCATGTACTTCTAACCCTGCCTCCACAGCTTTAAAAATTCGCTGTTTTTCTAAAGCGGATATAAAAACAATTGGCAAATCCACAAATGGTGCCATCTTCTTTTTCATTTCTTTTTCAAAATCTCGTGCCGTATTGGTTTCCTTATCCATCAAATCCCATTTATTAACTAATATAACGATTCCTTTATTTCGTTTCTTAGCTAAATTAAAGATACTCATATCTTGTGCCTCTATACCCGTTTGTGCATCTATCATCAATAAAATCACATCGCTATCTTCGATAGCACGAATGGCACGCATCACGGAATAGAATTCCAAATCTTCGTGGACCTTTCGTTTCTTTCGAATGCCGGCCGTATCAATTATTCTAAACTCTTTTCCAAATTTAGAATAGGTTGAATGTATTGGATCTCTAGTCGTTCCCGCTATCGGTGTAACGATATTTCGTTCTTCTCCAAGAAGCGCGTTAGTCAAGGAAGATTTACCTACATTCGGTCTACCAACGATAGCAAATTTTGGCATATCATCGTCATCGATGGAAGCATCATCTGCTAATTTTTCTGTTACCGCATCTAATAAATCCCCCGTACCACTTCCAGAGATGGATGCTAGGAAATGGGTTTCCTCTATACCCAAACTCCAAAACTCATTTGCGTCTATCATTCTTTGGTGATTGTCCACCTTATTAACCGCTAATAATACCGGCTTATCGGTACGACGTAGCAGCTGTGCCATTTGCTCGTCCAAGTCTGTTATACCTGTCGTTACATCGACCATAAAAACAATAACCCCTGCTTCTTCAATCGCAATTTTTACTTGATCTCGAATTGCCACCTCAAAAATTTCGTCCGAATCTCGAACAAATCCGCCCGTGTCCACCACTGTAAAAGATTTTCCATTCCACTCGCAAGTCCCATACATACGGTCACGTGTTACACCACTTACATCATCAACAATGGCTTGTCTACCTCCAACCATACGGTTATAGAAGGTTGATTTCCCCACATTCGGTCTTCCCACAATTGCTACTATATTTGTCATTTTTAAAGTGTCAAGTGCCAAAATACTTTTTGGCAGTGAATTTTATTTACAATCAGCATCAATCAATAGAGTTGCTGTCTTGGTATTGACAGCAAGATACGCTGAAGGTTAAATTTTTAATGCTATAAATTTACTAAAAAACTCATGGTATCCACACCATCTGCATAATCTGTCAAATTGGGTTGTTGTGCTTTTCCGAAAGGTATGGTATTAATGTTGGGTAATTCCATTTTCGATACCACACATTGAATTTCTGCTGCTCGTCGATTCATTTCTACCACTAAATTATCGGCTTTATCGTAAAATTCATAGTGAAGCGACGCTATTCTTGAAGTAAGCGCCTCATTTTCAGTTAAAATAATACAACCATTCGCCTTATACGGTACTTTATTCAACATTAGCATCGCATAATTATAATCAAAATTATTCTTATACTTATTATTTAGAACAATCCCGTTGTATTCGTGCAAGGCTTCTAAAAGTGGCTCAAATTTAAAATCTCTTGGTACATAAATTTTAGACACGTTTCGACACCCCAATCCATAATATTCAAATACGTCGTTTCCTAGTGCATACAAATCAGCCATACTTTCCGTTCCATCTAAGATAGCAATACCATTTCTATTTTTTCGGATAATATTGGGATATTTGCCAAAATATTGCTCAAAATATCGTGCAGAATTATTACTACCTGTCGCAATGACTGCATCAAACCCCTTCAACCTTTCCACTATTTCAAAATAAGGTTTAGCTGCTTCGTCCCATTCTCCCATTTTTTTTATTAAATGCGGAAATAGAAATTTATCTTTATCTGACAATTTTATAATCGCCTGATTCCCAGATAAAAAAACTGCCAAAAAATCATGAAAACCTACCAAAGGAATATTTCCTGCCATCACAATCCCTACCTTCTTAGGGGTGGTCGTTTCTTGTACTTCGTAAGTCTTTGCCCAATTTTCTAATGGTGTTTTTTGCAAAAAATTGGTAGCAATCGCCTTAGCTGACTTTTCGCAATTTTCTACAGTTAACCACGCATTATTATACTGGGTTCTACTCATGAATGCTTTCAACAGTTCATCACCAGAGTTAAGATAGGTACCAAGTTGGACTAAAAGTGCTATGCGTTGTTTTAAAGTCATTTATTGGATAGTGCTTTTTTTTAACTTTAATTTTAAAATATTAATGGTAATTTGAGCTTCAATTTCAACTTCAACGCTCAAAAAACTAAACCTAATCTAAGTACACGAACTATATGAAATCCGTGTAAATCCACTCAATCCGCCTAATCCGTGGTCCTATTCTACTTGATATTGATAGGCTATTTCAACTTCAACTCAACTTCAAACTCAAAAAACTAAAACTAATCTGAGAACACGAACTATATGAAATCTGTGGTCCTATCCTACTTGATAGGCTATCTCAATTTCAAAAAGTAATAGCACCTTCAATTAACGTTTCCGTCAAAACTGCTACTGCCATCTACTCCCATCTCCAAACACTCGCCGCATCGTTTCCATATTTCGTTCTGGAATACTTTCGGGTTCTTCATAATGCGCTAAAGCCTGTTCTACACTTTCTTCTCTGAGCAAATGTAAAAGCGGAAAAGGCGACCGATTGGTATGATTGGTAACATCCATTTTTTCGGTTCCATCGAACTGATAATCAGGATGAAAGGAAGCAATTTGTAGCTCCCCTTCCAAACGGAGCGCAAATATAAGCCTATTAGCGAATGCTAAGAAGTCTAGGTAGTCATTAAAGTTATTTAAAGCATTGGGAATGATAATAATCGTTGTTTCCGTCGAAGAATTTAGTGTATTTTTTAAAAAAGTAGCTTCTCTTTGAAAAAGTAGCCCCAATTCTTCCCAATCGCTTCCTTCGTAAAGCGCATAGCGAATCGTATTTTGCACAAAAGGTTTCTTAGCAAAAGGACAAAGATTGTATTGAATGACAAAGTCATTAATCCATTTTTTTGTTGTTTTTTGATAATCTATGTTCATTATACCTACCCTTTTTGAAAAATAAGGTTTTCTCCTAAAAAATTGAAACACAAAAGAGACAAAGTTCACAAAAGGCTTTCACAAAAGAAATATTAAAAAAAACTTTTGTGAACCTCTTTTGTGTCCTTTTGATTCTTTTGTGTTTCAAAAACGTTTGATATTAAACTTTTCTGTTTTTAGAGAAAATCCTAAATTGAAAATTAAAAAATAGTAAAACTAAAGGAAAAATTACTACCTTTTGCCCCATATTCCTAATCAAGTAAGTAATTAACAAACAAAACATATAAATAAACAACACCAATGACTTTATCAACTTTAGACTGGTCCATCATGGGCTTATATTTTTTATTTGTCCTTATTGTCGGATTAATGGTTTCTAAAAAAGCAGGAGATAGTGTAGACGATTTCTTTCTCTCGGGTCGAAATATGACTTGGTGGCTTTTGGGTATTTCAATGGTTGCCACTACCTTTTCGGCAGATACGCCCAATTTAGTCACAGATTTAGTGAGACAAAATGGGGTATCTGGCAACTGGGGTTGGTGGGCTTTCTTATTAACAGGCATGTTAACCGTTTTTGTCTATGCCAAATTATGGCGAAGGTCCAATGTATTAACCGATGTAGAGTTTTATGAATTGCGGTATAGTGGTCCTGCCGCTGCCTTTTTAAGAGGATTTAGAGCCTTATATTTAGGTTTGATATTCAATGTCTTAGTAATGGGGGCCGTCTCTTTAGCAGCCGTCAAATTTGGGGAAGTGGTCTTAGGGATGCCCGGTTGGCAAACCTTGCTAATAGCAGGTTCTATTACCCTAGCGTATAGTACTTTTGGTGGTTTAAAAGCGGTAATTATTACAGATTTCGTGCAATTCATTTTAGCAATGATTGGTTCGATTTGGGCTTGTATCTATATTTTAGGTTTACCAGAAGTCGGCGGTCTATCCAATTTAATTGCTCATGAAAATGTAAGTGATAAATTGAGTCTATTACCTGACTTTGGCAACCCAGATGTATGGGTACCTGTGATTTTAGTGCCTTTGGCAGTGCAATGGTGGGCCTCCTATTATCCTGGGTCAGAACCAGGTGGTGGTGGTTACATTGCGCAAAGAATGTTTTCTGCCAAAGATGAAAAAAATGCAGTTGGTGCCACTCTTTTATACAATGCTGCACATTATGCCCTTCGACCTTGGCCTTGGATTTTGATAGCCTTGGCTTCTTTAGTTGTATTTCCAGAAATGGCAGATATTCAAAATGCTTTCCCTAACCTCTCCGCAGATAAATTAGGTCATGATGTGGCTTATCCTGCGATGTTGACCATGTTACCTTCTGGCTTATTAGGTTTGGTAGCAGCATCTTTAGTAGCTGCATTTATGTCCACCATGTCTACCCAATTAAATTTAGGGGCTTCTTATTTAGTCAATGATTTTTATCAGCGATTTTTAAAACCAGATGCTTCTCAATCAGAATTGGTTTGGGCTGGTCGAGCCTTTACAGTAGTCTCTGCCATCTTAGGTTTAGGCTTAGGTTTAGTTTTGACCAATGCTGGACAAGCCTTTAATTTGTTATTGTTATTAGGTGCTGGTACGGGTTTAATCTATATTTTAAGATGGTTCTGGTGGCGAATCAATGCGATGACAGAGATTGTAGCAATGATAGCGTCCTTAATTATTGCTGGATATTTCACTTTTGTACATGATGGATTAGGCATTATGGAATTGGCTGGCTGGCAAAAAACAGTAAGTGGTGCCATATTGACAACCATCACTTGGGTAGCAGCCACTTATTTCACCGCACCTACCGATGATAAAACACTGCGGAAATTTTACCGCCTAATCAAACCAGGTGGAAATGGTTGGGATGCAGTTATTAATAAAGCGAATGCAGAAGGAGATACTATGAAAAAAGAACATGGACAATTACCGTTTGAAATATTATGTTTTGTGGTAGGCTGTATTACTATTTATAGTGCCTTATTTGCTACTGGCAATTGGATTTATGGGAATACGATGCCTGCTTTAATTTTGACAGGTTTGACAGGTTTGGGGCTATTCTTTTTGATTACTGCTTGGGGTAAGTTGCAGCATGAGTAAGAATGAGAATAGGTCGATATTGAAAGATTGTATCTTTCAATCAATATCGTTAACCATTTTATGGTGTCTTAATTTTAACATTTTAGATAAGCTAGACCTATTGAAAATAGGAGGGATATTGATTTGAAGAAGCATTCTTCAAATATCGACCCTTGTA
>CAYMSC010000116.1:12805-14036 GCA_964392805.1 uncultured Saprospiraceae bacterium | reverse complement strand
GGAGATGCAGAAGTAGAGGATTTCCCTAAAGAGGATATTATTAAAACGCTTAAACGCTGAAGGACGCTGTTTGAAATTATGATTTATTAGCTTGTCAAAGCTTGAAGGAGTCTGATAAATTTATACAACATAAATGTCAACTACTTCGATAAACTTGTCGTTTTTACAAAAAAAAGGTTTACCCATTTCTATCTCTTTTCTCTATTCTATGCTCTCTATTCTGAACAGCCACGTTCTATTTATCATTAAAAATCCTATTAGTCCATTTTCACAAATTGCTTAGAAGAAATTTTCCATGTTTCTCCTATCAATTCAACAAAATAACTGCCTGATGTCAAGGATTGAATATCCACTTTTATTTGATTGTTTCCTTGAATAATTGTTGTCATATTTTCTTTTACTAACTTTCCATTCAAATCTACTATTTTTAGTTTTATCGGCGCTCCTTTTTCCGCCCATGCAAAGTTGACAAAAAGATAGGCGTGGGCTGGATTCGGAAATAGGTTTAAACTTACTTTTGTTCGGTCTATAGCTTCGATAGCCGTTAAATTGTCTGCACATGGGGCAACGCTTTCGGCAGCATTACCAATATATGCATCTCCATTCGCCCCTAAAATGGTAATCTGGTTGCCAATGTTTACCTGTCTGGAATTGGGAATGGCAAAGGGGTCATTTTTGTTGTCCATTAAGGATAATTGACCTTGGCATTCTAAAAGATTAGTAAAGGCAAATAAGGGAACTTCGACCCCTGCTTCATAAGTGATAAGTGCAGTTCCTTGCGTGACTAAGCCAAAGGATAAATAATCCGATTCTGGAGATTCTATGGGTCTTTCCGTCAAGCTATTGGGTGCCCATTCGACTCCTTCTTGCCAATTAAAAAATTGGTCTACTGCTAAGCCGTTCGTCGGTCCTTTCAAAGTGACCTGTGCGGTACTCGTTACATTCAACGGGCTTTGAAAAGTTACTTCTGGAATCATGGATACTTGATAGGTTTTTCCATCTTCTAGCAGCGTCAATTTAAATTTTACTTGACCAGCTAAAATTGTCGCCCATAGAAGGACTAGGCATAAAGGGAGTATTTTTTTGTATATTTTCATATTGCTATTGTCATTAATTAGGGGTCAGGAGTTAGGGGGCAGTTACAAAAATCAAAAATTAAGAAACTAACAAAATCTCAAATTCAACCTCAACCTCAATCTCAATTCCTACCATAGCCTTGAAGTTGAAGTTG
>CAYMSC010000116.1:0-12705 GCA_964392805.1 uncultured Saprospiraceae bacterium | reverse complement strand
GTTGGGGTTGGGGTTTATTTAGTATTTACCGAGGTATTTGCTCTCGAATAATGTGAATAACCGTTGGGGTATTGCCCGGCAGATTATTCTTTGGATGTAAGAAAATATTAAAGAAAATCACATCGGGGTCATTGGCGCTACCTAGATAAATAGCAGAACCTTTCATATCATAATCGCCTCTATGATAACCAAAACTTACATGGTTAAAATTGGATTCTGTATTTAATGGCTCGTTGATAACATCAAAGAAAACTGGATTTCTATCATTGGCGATACCCGCATAAATAACTTTTCTATCTGAATTACCGTCTCCTGCCCAAAGTACCAATCTGGAAGAAATCGTATCTACTGGATGTTCGCCGTAAATCGCAGTTCCTCCTGCAATTTGTTGTTCACTAAAGTCAATGGTCGTGAATGCGTTCATAGAAAAAGTCTGTGCGGTATCTGTCATCACCCCTAAATGGTTTCTATGTCTCACGGATAAGAAATATTCCCCATTGGGCAATAAATCAAACCCAACGGGAGAAACTCCATCTACATCTACAATATCTCCGTCTCTCTGCAATAAAGCAGACCTAGAGGCAATGGGTATGGTGTCAGCCCCACCTAATAATTCTAAATACACCCAATCAACAATCGCATTGCCACCAGTGGTGTCTAAAATTCCTGGATTAATGGTCTCATTGCCACCTCCTCCTTTGTGAACAAACTGATAACCACCTGCAATGCTTGGATGGTTCGTATAGGGTTCTGTGGTAGGTATAAAGCCTAATACTCTTAGACTATCGTGCATCAAGTTAATCGTTGGGTCAAAAGGCCCTTCTAAAATAACTCTTGCGGAAACAGCTAAAGTATTTTCTACTAAAATAAAGACCGTATCGGTATCACAAGTAAGAGATGGGTCGCATACTTCATAAATTATAGTATCTGGACCGACAAAAGTCATAGCAGGTGTATATTGGATACTATCACCATTTAGCACTACGGCTGCATTACCTGCGTTTGGTCCACTAATGATTGTCGTAATTAAAGAATCTCCATTTGGTTCAACATCATTTGCTTGAATATCAATACTAATGGCGTTGCCTGGATTCGTAGTGGCAAAATCTGTATTCGCAACAGGAGGTAGATTATTAGGATCCGTTACGATAATAGTAACTGTCGTTGTATCCATTAATCCGCCTATATCTGTTACTTTGTAGGTAATTTCATCGGGCCCAACATATCCCATTGGAGGCGTGTAAAAAATAGAATCATTGACCACACTTGGTATAACTCCTATGGTCGAATTACCAATTGTCATAATTGTTAGCATATCCCCATCAATATCCGTATCATTCGCCTCGACTAATATTAAAGCATTAGTAGCATCTCGATTCACAAAAACCGTATCTTCTTTAGCAACTGGTGGGTCATTTATTGGGTCTACTGTTAAGAAAACCCAGGCATTGGCGCATCCTGCTGAGGTATCACAAACGCTGTATTGCAAGGAATCCATTCCATTAAAATTGGCAGGTGGAGTATAAAGAATCATACTATCACCAGCAATTGAAACGGTTCCTCCGCTTGCAGGTGGCGTAATCACCATCGTAACTTTTAGCGAGTCCCCTACTCCATTTACATCTGTATCATTCAGCACTACATTAATTGGAACTGTTAGGGCATCTTCTGCAATCCCTATTAAGGTGTCATTTACCGCAATTGGAGGCGTATTAATAAAACCTACGGTTACTAATACCATTCCCAAATCACAAGCATTGGAGGTATCACAAACGGTGTAGTTGATGGTATCTAATCCACTAAAACCTGAAAGTGGGGTATATAAAATAGAATCTACGCCTAAAATAGAGGCCGTTCCATTAGCTGCCGTAGGATTAGAAAGTGCGGTAATTATTAAAATAGTATCATCAATATCTGTGTCATTCGCCGTTGCCGCTATCCCCACATTACTAGTATCTTGATTGATAGCAATAATATCTGTTACCGCTACGGGGGCATCATTCACTGGTGTGACGGTTATGGTCACTACGGCAGTATCACATAGCCCTGTTACATCACATATCTCGTAGGCAATTAATTGAACATTAGCAGAATCGGGTGTTGGAGAAAAGATGATTAAATCCCCATTTATCGTATCTGCCATCATGAAGGTACTGATAATTCGGGTGGTTAGCGGGTCGCCGTCGCCGTCTATATCGTTCACTTGGACATCAATTATTACATTCGTAGTATCTTCGGGTACTGTAAAGGCATCATCGACTGCAATCGGTCTATCTGGAACGGATGCAACGGTAATAATCACCGTTGTCATCGCACACGCCATTGAGGTATCACATACTTGATAAACAATCGTATCTATGCCATTAAAATTAGCAGGTGGGGTGTAAACAATAGTGGTATCGTTGACAACGCTTGCTGTTCCCATACTCGTAGGGGGGCTAATAATAGTAGCGATTAAACTATCTCCTGTATCCACATCATTATCATTGATAGTAATCGCAATCGTTACATTACTAGTATCTTCAGGAACAAAGATAGAATCAGTAAGCGCAATTGGTACATCATTTCTTGGTTCAATTTTGATATAAACCCATGCTTGGTCTCCCAAAATCCCATCTGTAACTTGATAGGCTATACTATCTATTCCATTAAAATTTAATGCTGGTTGATAAACCAACGTATCGTTTCTAATACTATCTACTGCACTTTGAGTTGCCCCTGTGATAATAGAAATGCTCAATGGGTCACCATCTATATCCGTATCATTCATAAGTACGGCGACCAAAATTGCGGTCGTATCTTCTGCAATACAAATGGTATCGTTCTGTGCGATTGGTGCATCATTGATTCCTGATACCGTGATAAAAATAGTAGCGGTATCACATTTACTTGGGGTTTCTGTATCACAAATGCTATATTTAATGGTATCTAAGCCATTAAAAGAGGTAGTAGGAATATAATTTACATTTCCACCAGATTCTACCGCTGTACCATTTGATGGGCCAGACAATATGGCTGTGGCAAATAAATGACCGTCTGGGTCACTATCATTTGCTTGTACGGGTATGATGGCAGGATTCGCATTTTCTGGGACAGTTACGGTATCGTTTACAGCAATCGGTGCATCATTAATCGGCAAAATATTAATGATAATGTAAGTAGAATCTTTAAACGTACCGTCCGTTATAATATATTTAATACTATCTAAGCCATTATAATTGGCTAATGGATTGTAACAAAGGGTGTCATTTGATAAAGTGCTTACCAGTCCTAAAGTACTATCAAATAAAGAGTCAATTATAATTACATCTCCATCGACATCAAAATCATTGGCGAGGAGCACAATTTTTACGTTAGCCGTATCTTCTGGGATGGTCACAGAATCTATAACCGCAACTGGTGCTTCGTTTACTGGCAATACGTTGATAATCAAATAAGTAGTATCACATAATACCGTATCGCAAATTATATATTGAATGGAGTCTAATCCATTAAAATTAGCAGGTGGATTATATACAACCGTATCAGTACTCAGCATTACCGTTCCGCCACTTGTAGGTGCAAATAGAGAATCAATATTTATAACATCATTATCTGGTTCTTCGTCATTGGCAAGAATAGCAACTTTTACATTTAAACTATCCTCGTTAATAGTGATAGAATCTTTGACTGCAACAGGCGCATCATTTACTGGGGTGATAAATATTCTCAATAAAGCCACATCACAGACATTCGCAGTATCACAAACTTGATAAACCACAATATCCATCCCATTGGAATCAGGAAACGGAATATAGGAAATACTATCATCCATGATGACCATACCTGTTCCTAATCCTAAGGTGGTAGAAATAGTCGTAATTAAAGAATCACCATCTGGGTCAATATCATTTAACTGCACATCAACGATACTAATTGGCGCATCTTCCGTGATATATAAGGTATCATCTAAAGCAATCGGCGCATCATTTACTGGCGTAATCGTTAGGAATACCATTGCCGTATCACAATTAGCAAAAGTATCACAAACTTGATAGATGATGGTATCTAATCCATTAAAATTTAAGTTGGGAACATATCGAATAGTATCATTACTCAAAGTATTATCCAAGCCATTTGAAGCGGAGGTAATAATACTGGTAATTAATCCATCTGTTTCCGGGTCTGAGTCATTATCTTGGACAGGTATTAATACCTCAAGTGTATCTTCCACTAATGTTATCGTATCATTTAAGGCGATTGGCGGTAAATTAACCATCATTACTAAATTAGCCGTGTCGATACAACTATTCCCATCTGTCACCTTTACCATTACGGTATCTAAGTGAGCGAGTGTATTAATAGCGAAAGTATCAAATACGGATGGACCTTGAACGGAAGTATTATTGAGAAAAAACTCATAAGTATTTCCTCCGCCTGCGGTAAAAATGACATTTTGACCCGTTCCAATTTTATTGTCTGTATCATCCGATACTAAAGTGGCTATTGGTATGGTATCCACGTTCATGATAATAATACCAGAAGTATCTATACAGCCATTCATATTTGTTACGACCACGCTGACTTGGTCGCCATCGTTTAAAGTATCTGTTACATAGGTGCTGGTTCCGCTTGCTGCCCCTAAGGAAGTTGCATTCAACAAAAATTCATACATCAAACCTCCACTTGCCGTAAAAGTGACCATATCGCCATCACAAATTGTACTGTCAACATCAGAAACGCTCAGCATTATAGTTGGAAAGGTATCTACTCGAACCACAAATAAATTGGAAACAGCACCACAAGATTCCGCATCTGTAACGGTATAATAAATATCCGTTAGCCCCGGACTTACTGCGGTGACGACTCCTGCTGCATTGACCGTAGCAACGGTATCATAAGCACTGAACCAATTAATGGTATAAGCCCCCGTTCCATTTGAAGGGCTGGCTGTTAAGTTGGTAGTTGTTCCTAAACATAGAGAGGTATCGCCTGTAATATTACCCGCCACAGGTAGTGGATGAACAATAACAAAATGATTATTAGAAGTATCTTGACATCCGTTAAAATCTTCAATCACATAGCTAATTATTGAAATGTTAGCTAATAAACCTGTGACAATCCCATCTACTACACTTGCAGCAGTTGGGTCACTTGATAACCAAACGGTATCCACAAAGGGACTAGTACCTCCAGAGGGTGCAATCATCAAGGTATCCGTCTCGCCAATACATATTTCATTATCTCCAGTAATTCCTCCTGCAGTTGGCGAAGCAAAAATATTAACCGTGATACTAGTAGTGTCTAAACAACCACTTACTTTATTAGAATCTCTTAAATAATAAGTGGTATTAATTGCAGGATTCACTATATTTCCAATAGAATAATTACCAAAAGCAGTACCAAATTCTAAACTATCTAAAGAACCATTAGTCGTCACTAAGGTTGTCAAATCTACTGGTTGGTCTGCGCAAATTGAGGTGTCTCTTCCTTGAATTATTGGTTGTGGACTAACATTAACCGTTACCATAGCTGTATCTACACATCCAAATCCGCCTACACTATCTCGGACAAAATAAGTAGTCGTAACATTTGGCATTACTATACTATCTGCTTGTGGACCATATATGCCAAAGACAGTACCAAATGCTAAACTATCCCCCTCTTGCGTTCGGGTTAGTAAAGTATTCAAATCTACCGTTTGTCCATCACAAATAGCTGTATTTGAACCTACCAACGAAGGTGTTGGAGTTACCGTTATTATTATTCGGCTTGTATCAGAACAAACCCATGCCCCAATGCTATCTCTGACATAAAAAGTATCGGTCATTGTCAGATTGGTAACGAGATTACTTATGGTCCCATAAGTACCAAAAGCAGTTCCGTATTCTAGGCCATCTCCTGGTACCGTTCTAGTGACGAGGCTGTCTAAATCCACAGATTCCCCTGAACAAATCGTAATATTTCTACCTTGAATTTCTGGTAAGGGAAATACCGTAACGTTAATCATTGCAGTATCACTACACCTACTACTGACGATGCTATCTCTAGCAATATAAGTAGTCGTTCCAATAGTTGGCATTGCTATAATGCTATCACTTGCAATACCGAAAGTTCCACCTAATGGTTTATAAACAATACTATCCCCTGCAGTGGTTTGTATAATTAAGTCGCTCAAATCAATGGACGCTCCATCACATAAAGAAGTATCTCTTCCTACTATTTCTGGCTGCGGGGTAATGGTTAAATTAATTTCCGCCGTATCTAAACAACCAGGCAAAATACTATCTCGAACAAAATAAGTAAAAGTACCTATCGCTCCTGGATTAACCACACCACTTGGCAAATTGTAAGTACCAAATGTTCCTAAACCGTATGCTAAAGTCGATACACTATCTCCTGTCAACAATAATCGTAAATCAAAATTTCCTAAGTTACAAATAGTAGAATCTCCCCCTAGTATATTTGGTTCATCAAATACGGTCAAAGTGATAGCTGTGGTATCAAAACAACCAGAGGTCATATTACTATCCCTAACAAAATAAGTATTTGTTCCTACTAAAGGGGTGATGACGGGATTCGTACCTCTACTATAATTACCAAATACGTCTCCATATTCGGTTATTCCTCCTGATGTGGTGGTAGTCAATAATAAGGATAAATCAAAACTAGCTTGGTCACAAAGTGCCGTATCCCGACCTTGAATTTCAGGTTGGGCGATAACCGTTAAGGTTTCGCTCAAGAAAACTGTTGAATCACAAAAAGGAGTTATTGTTGTATCTGATACAGAGACTAGGGTCAAAGTCACCCCGTTATCAGCAGTCGTTAAGGCTCTAGTGGTAAACGTTCCCATGTTACCCACACTAGTCAGTGGAACAGGCATTTCAGTAACGCCATTTATTCTATAAGTAATTAAATAATCATTATTTGTCAATCCATTTACCGTTACCACCGCTCCATTCCCTTCACATACATCTAGGATGGGGTCGATTCCAGTAACCGTAGGTAAAGCAGTCACGGTTAAAGTCACTTTGGAAGTTGAATCAGGGCAAGACGGTATACCTGCTACGGTATAGAAAAAATCCGTTGTACCCAATGGCAAAGCGGCTATTTGAGTATCATCTAAAGTTCCTAAGTATCCTGAAGGGGTGACTCCACTACCTGCATCCATTGCCCATGTTCCTGTGGTCATCGGTGCACCAGTAAGTGCGGTAAAAAGGTCAATAGTTGCTCCTGTTTCTCTACAAATAGCAGCAACCCCGTCAATTCCTGCATTAGAAATCGGAGATACCGTAATAGAAAATGTAGCAACTTCCGCTGCATTACAGGTGCCACCTCCAGCTTGAACTACATAAGTAATATCAAATGTTCCCGGACCTGTCAACGAAGGATTAAAAATTGCAACATGGTCTGTATTATTGGTGTCTATCACCCCATTTCCAAAAAAAGTATCTTGAGCAGGTGTTACAGCTACGGATAGACCATAGTTCATATTTTCACTCACGCAATAGGTCGTTCTATTTCCAGCAATAGCAATTACAGGATTACACTGAGCATAAACATCTTGGATTCCTATGGTTAAGCTAATGAAAGTGAGTAGCATTAAGGAAAAGTTGAATTGCCTACATTTTTTGTAGTGCCATTCCTTAATTAAATTTTTGATAGGCGGAATTATAACTCGTTCCTTTTTTAGGTTTTTAACTGAGTTATTAAGTCCGATAATCTTTTGTAGAAAATCAATCATTATTAGAGGGTCATTTTGATGCTTAGAACTACTTAGAATTTATTTCCTGTACAAATTTGGCAAGCATTGAATGGGTAGTATTCCGATTATTATCAGCGTTAATTTTTTTTGCTGTAATCTTCCCGCTGGTTTAGCCAATTGAATAGCTTCATTTACAGGCATGAATGCCTTTGACGGGAAAGCCTGAAGACTTTACTACCAGTTTTGTTCGTAACTTGAATTACTTGTACTTTTTGCTAAATTGTCTAATCTTCCTTATGAATAGAAGGGGTAAAAATTTCTAATATGCGGTTTGAGAAAGAAGTGTATATTACTTTAATTTCTAGGTGGGTTAGCACTAAATAAAAAAGTAAGAAATCTATTAATAAAATTAGGCTATACATTGTTGGTTATTAAAAACAATAGGTGGGCCTAATTTTTTTAATATATATTAATAAACCAAGTTTGTGCCAAAAATAGATTTTCGATAAAATGTGACCTTTTAAATATTTTTTTTCGTCAAATTATGGAAAGTAGCAGTCGATTCTAAAACTTTCTCCCGTTAAAACGTAAAAGTTATCATGAGAATCGTTGTAAAATAGTTACTTTAGTTCCGTCATTTAATATAATTACGACTTATGAGAATCACATTTTGTGTTCTATTATTTCTTCAATGCGCCCTTAATTCTTCTTGTCAAAAATATACCATTGATAATATGCCAGACAATCAAATCCACTTTGGTGAAGGTGGTGGTATTACAGGAGCGATTACCGAATATTGTTTATTAAAAAATGGGCAACTTTTTGATAAACAACACTTTACAGAGGATTTTAAGTCTTTTAAAAAAGTCAAAAAAAGAAAGGCGAAAAAAATATTTAAGGCTTCTGACAAAATGGATATTGAAAAAATTGAACTCAATAATCCGGGCGACAAATACTATTTTATTGCCTATGAAACCAAAAATAACAACCATAGAATTACATGGGGCGGCAGCAAAGGAGATGCCTCGCCTGAACTTTTAGCTTTATATAAATCTTTAAAAGCTTTAACTAAGGATTAGTTATTAGTTAAGCGCCATTATTGAGAGATGCAAATTGCACCGACGAATTCATTCGATGGGTTCAAATAAAAGTATACTAAAAACGGGATAAAAACCGAAAATGGATTTTTTTAGGGTAAAAAAAGCGTAAATCTGAAATCATAAATCCATGTAATTTTTACGTGACAGATTTATGATTTATCACGTCCAAAAGACGGGAAGATTTATGATTGGTCGCTCTTAAATATATTTTCGGTAATTTAAACCGTCAGTAGTATGTATAGCAAGCCGATTTAAGGAAAACGAAAATAATAACCTACGCAAAGAAGAACACGACCTAGAGCAAATCACGCCAAGCAACCGCTTTATCCGTTAAATCCGGGTTAAAATCCTACTAGCTATGCCGTGTAGGTTATTTCTTGCGAAATCCCTTAACAGCTATTAATTTGCAATTCTAGTAATATAGGTTGTCGATACTGAGAACTTACAATAGATTAATTAAACAAAACATCGCCTAGCATGCAGGATTAAACGAGTTATTATTTAAAACTCTATGTATTTTTGAGTTTCGATTCTTTTAACACCTAACGTCCTCCACGCTTCGCTAAATTTCCACTTTCAAATTATTTTAAGTATGAAATATTTTTACGCTTTTTTACTAATAGGTCTTACTTCTTTCGTGGGGTATGGACAAACTGGAAAACCACTGTATCCACCAGTTACGCCTAATTCCAATAGGGTAACGCCTAAAAAAACGCTCAACCCAATTGTCACTACTTTTGCCGGTATTCCAACTGCGAGAACGACTGTTCTCCAAACTACTAAACCCACTACCCTACCTGCTTTGCAAAGAAGACCTGCAAGCAGTTTTTTAAGAGTGGTTGAACGCTCAAAAAGTGGTACACCTATCATGATTAAAGGGACCTTAGAACAAATTTCTAGTGGTCGAGCAATTAATCAACAAGCATTTGATTATTTGGAAGCAATTAAAAATCCAATTTTAATTAAAAATCCATCGAATGAATTTTCAGTATTAACTCAAAATACCGACCAATTAGGTCATACGCATATCAAAATGCAACAGCAATTTGAAGGCATCGAAGTATATGGAGCAGAAGTTTGGCTGCATGCACAAAGAGGTCAGGTCAATTTATTTAATGGTCGAACTTATCCAACACCTAGTTTGGAAAGTACCACACCTACTATTTCTCAAACAGCAGCACAAGAAATTGCTACGCAGGATGTTAGTTTAAAAACGACCATCAATCCAGTTACGGGATTAGCAGCCAAATTCATGGCACAACCTACTGACCCTAAATTAGTTATATATCATCAGGGCGAACAAAAGGAAGCACGACTTGCTTGGAATTACAAGTTCCACCCAAACCTTTCCAATGAGTGGGAATACTTTATTGATGCCCAAACAGGGGACATTATAAAGGCTTATAAAACGCTTTGTCAATTGCATTATGATGGACATAAACATCATAAACATATAGCAGAAGAGGCACCAACAAAGCCCGTTTCTAAAGTAATTAAACCACAGGAAAAATTAATGATTGAAACCAACATGGTTCGACCAGAAATGGGTCCTGTTTCTTCCATTGGTATCGACTTAAATAGCCAGCAAAGAACCATACATTCTTATGAAATAAGTAATAATAGTTTTTTCTTAATTGATGCTTCTCGCCAAATGTTTAATGATAGTCGGTCAAGTTTACCAAACGACCCTATTGGAGCTATTTGGACCATTAATGCAAATAACAATTTTCCGCAAGACAATAGTTTTAATAATGCAGTAGAACATTTAACTACTGATAATTCTGGGTGGACCGATAGAACCGCAGTTTCAGCGCATTATAATGCAGGAGTTGCTTACCAATATTTTCTTGAAACTTTTGGTCGAAATTCTATTAATGGGGCTGGTGGTACAGTTGTATCTATTATCAATGTATCCGATGAAGATGGCGGTGGATTTGATAACGCCTTTTGGAATGGGGAGGCCATGTTCTATGGGAATGGAAGAACTGCTTTTAAACCACTAGCGGGATCTTTAGATGTTGCGGGTCATGAGATTGCTCATGGGGTTGTACAAAAATCTGCCAATTTAGTCTACCAAGGCGAATCTGGTGCAATGAATGAGTCTTTCGCAGATGTTTTTGGTGTGTTGATTGATAGAGATGATTATTTATTGGGTGAAGATATAGTGAACACCAATGTTTTTAGGTCTGGTGCTTTAAGAAATGTAGCGGATCCTCATAATGGTGGAACTAGATTAGGCGATACAGGCTGGCAACCAGATAATGTTTCTGAACAATTTTTTGGCAGTCAAGACAACGGTGGTGTTCATATCAATAGCGGAATTACGAATAGAGCCTTTTTCTTAATTGCGAATACCATTGGTAGAGAAAGTGCAGAACAAATCTATTATAGAGCTTTAACTACCTACTTAGTAAGAACTTCTCAATTTGTTGATTTAAGAGCTTCTCTTTTACAATCAGCCGCAGATATTCACGGCAATGGAAGTAATGAACAATCTATTATTGCCCAAGCTTTTGATGCTGTTGGCATTCAAGGAATGGATGTTGGTCAAGGAGAAAATTCTGGTGGAGCAGTGGAAGTAGAAATCGAAGTCAATCCGGGAGATGATTTTATTGTTTACACAGATGATGATAGTAGAAGATTGTATTTAGCAAATGGAAGAGGTGATGTACAAGGATTTTTGACAGAATTAGGGGTAATTAGTAAACCAAGTGTAACGGACGACGGAACAATTATTGTTTACGTAGGTGGAGACAATAGAATTTATGCCGTATTACTGGATTTTGAAACTGGCAATCAACCTCAATCGGTAGTAGTCGGAGAGGAACCTATATGGAGAAATGCCGCTATTTCTAGAGATGGTAAATTGATTGCTGCGCTTGAGTCAGAGTTAACTAACACCATAGATGTTTTCAATCTAGAAACCAATGAATTAAAAACTTTTGAATTATACAATCCAACTTTTGCAGAAGGGATTTCTACGGGAGAGGTCCAATTTGCCGATGCCATTGAATTTGATTTTTCTAATGAATATGTAATGTACGATGCCCAGAATGCGATTCAAGGAAATTTTGGTGGAGAAGGACTCCTCTATTATGATATTGGTTTTGTCAAAGTTTTTGATAATACGATTAATGATTTTGAAGGAGATGTTGATAATAATATAATTAAATTGTTTAGTGGTTTGCCTGATAATGTGAGTATTGGTAATCCTACTTTTTCAAAAAATACCCCTAGCGTTATTGCTTATGAGTATATCGACGAATTCAATAGAACATTTGAAGACGAACAAATTTTTGAACTTAGGGGGCTCAATTTTGTTACAGGAAACGAAGCAACCATCTGGGCTAATAATACTTTAAATGTTCCAAATTATTCTCGATTAGACAATAGAATCATTTTTAATATTCAAGATAATACTGGCGGAAGTATCGCAGAAATAGGATTGGAAGCAGATAAAATCAGCCCAGACCCAGACGGTGCTTTTTTATTTATTGAACAAACGGAAGGCGCTCAACGAGGCGTATGGTTTTCTAATGGGGAACGTCAATTAACATCAGTCAATGAATTGGAATTGGCGATTGGAGATTTGCAAATTTCGCCAAATCCATTTTCGGAATCTCTAAATATTCAATTTAACTTGGAAGAGCGAAAAGATTTAACTATCGAATTATATAATACACTCGGACAACGACAATTGGTGACTTCCTTTACGGCTACTATTGGAAATAATATCCAAACTTTAGATACAAATGTTCTGCCCGATGGTGCATATTTTGTTGCTATTAAATCTACCGACGGTATTGTTACTAGGAAAATAGTGAAGTAAATAGTTAGTAGCAGCAGACACTTAATAAGACCTAGTGGTTCATATCTCACTACCGTACACTTTTTACTGAATCACGCACTCCGCTACGCTTC
>CAYMSC010000115.1:0-14104 GCA_964392805.1 uncultured Saprospiraceae bacterium | reverse complement strand
GAAGGGATGGGCTGCCAAGTGCGTGATTCAGTAAAAAGTGTACGGTAATGAAAATTTTTTCAGCAAGGGATTAAATTAGTAACGGATTATTATCAATTTATTATCTGACGCTCTAATTATCACCTTGGGCTGGCTTATTATTTACAGCATAATTTTCCTAAAGCCTTAAAAGCCTATCAAAAATGCTTGGCTACTTCTAATAATGCGGATAATGTAGTTTCGGCTACTCATTGGTTATATATGATTTTACGACGAATGAATCAAACCGAAGCAGCTCAAAAGGTGTTATCTACAATAGAAGTAGAAATGCCAGTTATCGAAAATACGGCGTATCATCAAGCCAATTTATTATATAAGGGTACATTAAGTATAGAAGAACTTTTACAAGAAAACGGGAAGGACGGACCTAGCAATGATGCTTTATATTATGGTATTGGAAACTGGTATCTTTATAATGATAATCCAGCAAAAGCAAAAGTAGTCTTTGAAAATATACTGAACCGAAAAAGTTGGAGTTCTTTTGGCTATATTGCAGCGGAAAAAGATTATATGGAATTATAGGAGATGAATGATAAATCTGGAAGCTCTAGAGTATACAAAAATTATTTCCAGAGCTAAAATAGAGAAAGCATACAACGGATAATTTAAGGACAACGGATTTTTTCTTCCTTTTTTTTCTGACATTGTAACCTAATAACTTAATTATATTGAATTCAACATCCACACTTTCTCCATCAGAAATGGCACGCTATGCTCGCCATATAGCTATTCCTGAATTTGGAAAAGCGGCACAAGAAAAATTAAAAGCGGCCCGAGTTTTAGTCATTGGTTCTGGAGGACTTGGAAGTCCTTTATTATTATATTTAACTGCAGCAGGGGTTGGCAATATTGGTATTGTCGATTTTGATGTAGTGGACGAAAGTAATTTGCAACGACAAGTTTTATTTACAGTAGCAGATGTAGGGCAATCAAAATCAGCGACGGCTAAAAAACGTTTATTGGCACTTAATCCTCATGTTAATATCAAGGTATTTGATACTACTTTTACGAAAGAAAATGCTTTTGAAATAGCTAAGGAATACGACATTATCGCAGATGGAACGGATAATTTTCCTACCCGTTATCTCACCAATGATGTTTGTGTATTAACAGGAAAAGTAAATGTCTATGCCTCTATTTTTCGATTTGAAGGTCAAGTTTCTGTTTTTAACTATTTGGAAGAAAATGGAGAACGAGGACCCAATTATCGAGATTTGTTTCCGCAGCCCCCTCCTCCCGGAATGGTGCCAAGTTGTGCTGAAGGCGGGGTTTTAGGGGTTTTGCCAGGGATTATTGGTAGTTTACAGGCTAACGAAGTCATAAAAATTATTACGGGGGTAGGAACGCCCTTATCAGGTCGATTGTTCTTGTTTGATGCGGCATCTTTTACTACTAGAAATTTAAAAATAAGGAAAAATCCTGCTACAAAGATTACCGAATTGATTGATTATGACCAATTCTGTGGGATTATTCCTCAAAAAGAAAAAGAAGCTATGATTAATAGTCTTACAGTGAAAGATTTGAAAAGTTGGATAGACGAAAGAAAAGATTTTCAACTGATTGATGTGAGAGAAGCCTATGAATATGATATTTGTCATATCAATGGGGAGTTAGTCCCACTCAATACCATCCTAAACTATAAAGACCAAATTTCAACTGATAAGCCTGTCGTTATCCAATGTAGGAGTGGTGTTCGAAGTGCTAATGCGATTAAAGTTTTACAAAGCCAATTTGGTTTTGATAATTTATTGAATTTAGAAGGCGGTATCTTAGCTTGGGCAAAAGAAATAGATACAAGTATGCCGACCTATTGATAAAAAATTGGATTATGATTTAACTAGTAGAAAAGCCTTCAGGCTTTCCCGTCCCTTGCCTTTAGGCTAGAGATGAATTACCTTGAAAACTTACAGAGCTAAAGATTTTTGACGGAAAAGCCTAAAAGACTTTACTACCAGTATCCCTAAGCTCTAATGCCAGCTTTTTTATGACTGACTGCTTTATTATTAGTTGCCATTCGAAGATTTTTTGAAATAGTGAAGATAAAGGTTGTACCGTTTCCTACTTCTGATTGTACGCTAATTTTTCCACCATGATTTTCGACGATTCTTTTGCAAGTTGCTAACCCAATTCCAGTACCGGGGAATTCTTCAAAAGTATGCAGTCGTTTGAACATCTCAAAGATATTTTTTAGATGTTTTTTAGGCATACCAATTCCATTATCTTTTACTTTAAATACCCAAACATCTGACCTTTCTTCAAAGCTAATGTCTACCAATTTATAATCAGAAGTATTAAATTTTATCGCATTTTCAATCAAATTTTGCATGAGTTGCTCAATTTGCCTGCTTTCACAAATGATTACTTCAGGAAATGCGAGCGGTAAATTTAATTGAACATCTGGTCTATTGATAGCACTATCTAAACCATTCAGGACTACAGCAACTAATCGGTCTATATTTACAGGTTTGAATTTCATACCTACTTTTCCTACCCTTGAATATTCCAATAAGTCATCCACTGTTTGTTTCATCCTATGTACGCCACTAACTATAAAATTGGTATATTCTTTAATTTCTGGGTCGTTTAAAGTAGCTGTTTTTCTAGACAAAAGACTTGCGAATCCATCAATCGTTCTAAGCGGAGATTTTAAATCATGGGAGGCAACATAGGCAAAACGCTCAAGTTCTTGATTTTTTTCTGTCAACTCTATTGCTCTTTTCTCTGCTAATTTAGTTCTGGTTGCTACTTTATCTTCCAAAGTTTGATTCAGTAATTCTAATTTATTATTGATAAATGCTCTAGCAGACATTACGGCTACATAGACAAATCCAATAGCAGACATAGATAATAATAAGATAGCGGAATTTACTTCTAAATTTGGAGTCGTTAAAATTACAAAAGCTGTCAATGGTAAAATAATGGAGGCAAAAATACTTAAACTAAAGCGATTTCTAAATACAATTCCTGCACTACAAAACGACAAGAAAAAACCTATGGTATATTCTGGTGTAAAATGATTGACTTTACAAATCCATATAATCCAAAACATAAAAATATATAGCCCAATATTGGTGAAAAAGGTCATGTATTTTTTTACGAAATCTACCCTAAAAGATAGGACGGCTATGGTTACCCAATAAGCGGTAATTATTAGTCGGTGACTAATAAATTCTGTCGCAGAAGGATCTGCATATTTTAAGGCGAAACCAAATAATGGAAAAAAGAAAGTTATAAGAACGGTGAAAAGCCTCAATACATATACATCGTATTCAGGCGTAAAAAAACGTTTTTTCCACGTATTTATATCAATAAATTGCTTAAAGCTCATTGCAGCAGTATCTGATGAATGATTATCTAATGTATGTCTGATTGACATTCCAATTACTTAGGAATGAATATTGAGGGTGTTTACAGTCGATATAAGGGGGAAGGAAACTGCCCTTTTGGATGATTCTTATTGCTTGTAATTACAATTTCTGTGCCTAGAATTTATATCTACTTTATTTTGGTTGGTATAACATAGGGTACGCTAAATATTGTCAGATTGATAATGATTTTTGTAATTATATTGTTTTAATTTTATTTTGTGAAGAAAATCGAAGATAGAATGGCAAGATAATCACTGAATATTTTAGTAGTATTCAGTGATTAGGGGAAATGAAGCAAATAACTTATACAAAACGGCACATGATTTAGTGCTATAACAAAGTACAAAAGGCACAACAGTTCACAAAAGGTTAGCACAAAAGTTTTTAATCTTCTTCTTTTGTGGAGGTCTTTTGTGTTCTTTTGTCCACGATAGCTATCGGGATTTGTGGTTCAAAAAACACTTATTTTGCAACTTCTTGGTTTTTTATAAGAAAGCTTTTTTCACAAATACTTTATGGCTCTTTGACAATTTTTGCAAAAACAGAACGGTTGGTTGACTTCAGTCAACCGAAAGGACTAAAATATAAAGGGAATTACCCGTTGACTGAAGTCAACTTACCGAACAGGATGCAAAAATTGTCAAAGAACCTACTTATTTTCAATTTATTCCGATTCAATCGTATACCGTGGACCGCCAACCTCCGATAAAAATCGGAGCAAACTGTGGACCAATAGCCTTTAAAATCTTCATGTATCGTTATTCATTATTATATACTTTTTAAAAAGCTAATAATTGCTTCTTGTTCATACTTTTTTGCGTAGTCTAAAGCTGTTTTTCCTTTTGGACTGAGTAAATCCTTTTTTGCGCCACTTTTGAGTAGTAATTTTGCTATGTCTAGATGTCCATACTTAGCGGCATACATCAAAGGTGTTTTATTATTACTCATTTTATTAAGGTCAATATCAGATTTAAGTAACAATTGAATGATAGCTTCTTGTTTATATTTTACAGCTACACATAAAGGAGTGTATCCTGGCTCAAAGGTTTTATTTAGTTCAATACCAATATCTATTTCATTTTGTACCTGGACTAAGTCTCCTTTTTTAATTGCTTTTAAAATAGGGTGGGCCGATTGCGCATTTATAGTTGCTGTTGTAAAACCTAGAATTAATAATAAGCTTAATAATCTCATTTTTTGATTTTAATGTTTATAAAAAATTAAGTACTTTTTTACTAAAGTAGGGTAGGTTTTTATTGATTTCCTATTTTTTATTTGAAATGCTTTAATGCCTTTATCAATGAAGTAATAAGATCATCCAAAGCGGTTCATTCCTTAAAACTTCTTGTTCATAACCGTTTTTAATTGCTTTGTATATTATTTTATTAAGGTTTATAATTATTCCTTATTTTGGAAGATGAATTTGAAAAAGAGTTTTTGGCAATATTTATGGGTATTAGGGACCGTCATTCTGTGGTTTGCCGCTTGTGCTAGTTTTTTTGATAGTCAATGGAATAATCCCCCTGACTATTATTATCAATATGAAGAAGGAATGACTGATAGCGAAAAACAGGCCGAATTTTTCAGAGTTGATAGATTGCTTTTTTGGAAAATATTAGCGAATACTTTGCATTTATTTATACCATTTGCACTACTGATTTATGGAAATTGGTTTTACTTTGTCAAACATTATTTGACCCAACAACGATACTGGGCATACCTTTGGAGATTGGCACTTTTTGCTTTGTCAATTGCTTTTATCCTTAATTTTCAACCAGAATTTCAGTTTAGTCCTAATTATTTAAAACATGGAGGAGAAATTCTTTGGGTGATTCCTAATCTATTAATTGTATTAACTATTATTTTTTGGATACTTGTTTTCACTACACCAATTTATCTATCCTTTAATTGGTTTCAACAAAATGCCCAATTAGCAGATTTAAGAAATGAGAAATTGGAGACAGAGCTTTCCTTTCTTAAAAGCCAAATTAATCCCCACTTTTTTTTTAATACCCTAAATAATTTATACGCCTTAACCCTTGAAAATTCAAAAGCAGCTCCCGAGGTTATTTTAAAACTATCGGACTTGATGCGCTACACCATCTATGACGGACGAGCGGAATTGGTGTCAATTCAACAAGAAATTACTTTTATTGAAAACTATTTAGAGTTACAAAGAATTCGGCTGCATAAAAAATCTAGCATTACTTTTCAGCATCATGTCACTAATTTGAAATTGCAGATACCCCCTTTATTATTTGTCATTTTTTTAGAAAACGCCTTTAAGCACGGAGTAGAAACACTGAGAGATAATGCGATTGTAGATTTGGAATTGTCTGAAAATGAGGGCGTTATCAAATTTTATGCACTAAATAATTACGACCATGAAGAAAGAAAAATAACAAGAGGCTTAGGCTTAGAAAATATTAAACGGCGGTTAAAATTATTATTCGACAATCAATATAAATTAGAGATAGTCGACCAAGAAAACACCTATCGAGTGTACTTAACACTAAACTTGACTGTATGAATTATCTAATCATTGACGATGAACCTTTGGCACATCGAGTTATTGAAAATTATACCCAAAAATTACCTTATTTGACAAAAATAGGGAATGCATATGATGCTTTTGAAGGATTTGAAATATTGAATGCTGAGCCTGTCGAGTTGATTTTTTTAGACATCAATATGCCAAAATTGAAAGGTTTAGATTTTTTACGCACTTTAGCCAATCCCCCAATAGTAATTATTACTTCTGCCTATCGGGAGTATGCTTTAGAAGGATTTGAATTAAATGTTTGTGATTATCTATTAAAACCTTTTAGTTTTGAACGATTCCTAACGGCGGTCAATAAAGCGCTTTCCTTAGAAAAGAAAGATTTTTCTAAACCTCCCGCTCAAGATTTAGCCACTGCGCCTCCAGAATCAGCTAAGAAAATTTTTATCAAAGGAGATAGAAAGTACCATCAAGTAGCCTTATCCGACATCCTATATTTGGAAAGTTATGGTAGCTATGTAAAGATTTTTTTGAAAGATAGTATGATTTTGACCCATGAAACGACTAGCCATTTTGAAAAACGTTTGCCCAAATCTATTTTTATGAGGGTACATAAATCTTACATCGTTGCCATTCAAAAAATAGAGACGGTTGAGGGAAGTCGAATTCAAATTGAAGATAAACAAATTCCTATTGGCAATTTTTATAAAAAAACTGTAAAAGATTTGATAAAAGGTTAGGGGCTAATTTCTTATTATTGAACTAGAAAAATGTATCTTTGCCATTGACCTTCTTAATACAAAAGATAATACTAAATTGACCTAAATATGGAATTAAGACTGTTAATAACCTTTTTGTTTATTGGCTTATATGCCTGCCAAACAGGAACAACAGAAGAGAGCCGTCAAATTGAAGTACTTAAAAAAACACTGGCAACTACTCCTTCAAAGGAAAATAGAGACTTGTTAATTACTGCTTACCAAGATGCGATTAAAGCTTATCCGAATGATAAAGCTACCAATAGCCCCTTCTTTACGGAAATGGCTAAATTACAGGTGGAAAATAAAGCTTTTGCCCCGGGCATTCAAACCCTAATGCAGGGGATTGCTGATTATCCTTCTTCAAAGAAAACAGCAGATAATCTTTGGTTAATTTCGACCATTTATGAGCAAAATATTCAGCGCCCAAAAGTGGCTTCCATTATCAAACAATTATATTTGAAGGGATTTCCAAATGGGACGCACGCTACAACTGCGAAGCAAGGTATCAGTGGGAATTTAGCAGATGATATTACCACTTTAGGAAGCAGTATGTATGATGAGACGACCCACAAAGTGGATTATCAAGCAGCGAATGATTATATCAGAGTTTGTGAATTATATGCTTTGGTTCAGCCTAAGGATGATCAAAGTCCTGAATATTTGCACAAGGCAGGAGAGACCGCCCGAGCGGTTAGAGCATTTCCAAAGGCAGTTAATCTTTATGATAGGATTTATACGCAATATCCGAATTATGAAAAAGCAGCTCAAGCCTTATTCTTAAAAGCATTTACTTACGATAATGATTTGAATGATAAAGCGACGGCAAGAGCTTTGTACGAAGAATTTTTAAAGAAATACCCTAATGATGATTTTGCCGATGATACTCAATTCTTATTGAAAAATTTAGGGAAAAATGATGAAGAAATTATCAAGGGTTTTAAAGAAGAATAGAGGACTACAGTTGGCAGAATTAGTTGCGGATTACTATTGCGTCATGACACACATTCTAGCTCTAGCAATAATTTTTGCCTACTTTAGAGCTTCCAGAACTCCAAGTTCTTACGATTACCCACAGAATAAAAACAAAAATAAAAGGTGTTATATCAGCTTAGTAACGACGAAATAATAAGTTGGTCATCTGGACGAGCTTATTTTGGTTCTAGTTTTTCTTTAAAAGAGGGAGTATTGTTGATACTATGACCGATTTTAAAGTAAAAATAGGAGCAAAAGAAGCCGTCCTAGATGTTCAAGTTATTGTTTTGCCGTTACTTACATAGATTTTTCCTCCTTTGACCTCTTTTTATTCTACTTCAATTAATTTTTTATCGAATGGATTGAGCGCAGTGCCACTTGCTTTTGCTTCTGCTTCAATATAGTAGGCAGATTTAACTGCTCTTAGTTTTTTGGCGACTTTTACTAGTCCACTAAAAATTAAATTTTTATCCTCTAACTTATCCATTTCAGACTTTACCAATTCAAATGGAAGCGAAAAATCAACATCGACAGGTGTTTCTTTCGGAATTTCTATTTTTTGTTCTAATACAATTTCTCCTAATCGATACTCATCGGTCATTTTTTCGTCTTTTCTACCCCTAGAGAATCGTTCTATCATCACCACTTTGACGTAATTGATTTCTTGAACATTCATAGATAAAAAACGAATTTTTCCATTAACCACTCCAGCTGTTTCTTGCACCTTTTCTGGTAAGATTAATTCCAATTTTACCCCTTCTATCCCTAACCATTTCTTGACTTTTTTAAACATATTGTCGTTTTTAAAACTCGTTTTTTATTTTAGACGTTGCTTTCTATTTAAAATAACGGATTAAAACGAAAAAAGATAATAATTTTCTATTAATGTAGGAAAGTAATGGATGAATAACTTGTTAGAAGGGAGCGGGAGCGTAGGCAGTAATAGCCAACTGCTCTAAGGTTTATCCTTATGGAAACTTAGGAAATTTATCAAAATCAGGTTGTCGTTTTTCTAAAAAAGCATTTCGACCTTCTTCCGCTTCATCCGTCATATAGCCTAAACGGGTCGCTTCTCCTGCAAAAATTTGTTGTCCAACTAGTCCATCATCAATCATATTAAACGCAAACTTGAGCATTTTAATTGCCATTGGGCTTTTCTTTAGAATTTCTTGCGCCCATTCATAAGCCGTTTCTTCTAATTCCTCATGAGGGACTGCTGCGTTGACCATGCCCATTTCAAAAGCTTCTTGGGCTGAATAATTCTTTCCCAAAAAGAAAATTTCTCTAGCTCTTTTTTGTCCAACTTGTCGAGCTAAATAAGCAGAACCATATCCTGCATCATAACTCGCTACATCAGCGTCTGTTTGCTTAAATATAGCATGTTCCTTACTCGCTAAGGTCATATCACAGACTACATGTAAACTATGTCCACCACCAACTGCCCAACCAGGCACTACTGCGATGACAGGCTTATTCATAAAACGAATCAATCGTTGAACTTCTAAAATATTCAATCTGCCAATACCATCTCCTCCTTGATAGCCTGTCTTTCCTCGTACTCGCTGGTCGCCACCAGAACAGAATGCCCAACCCCCATCTTTAGGAGACGGCCCTTCTCCTGAAAATAAGATAACGCCGACCTCACGGTCTTCTTTGGCTGCATGAAAAGCATCTAATAACTCAAAAACCGTATTAGGACGAAAAGCATTTCTAACTTCTGGTCGATTGAAAGCAATTCGGATGACCCCATTCCTTTTTTTGTAGGTAATATCTTTATACTCTTTAGTGGTTTTCCACTCGTAACTCAACATAATTGATGATTTTGAAAGATTGTTTGATTGAAAGCTTGTATGACGCTATGACTATGATTTTAGAAATTTACTAATTACCATTTACCATTTACAACTATCAGTCTGCTTTCCTAAACTGATACCCTATAAATTCGAGAATATTTAAATGTTTATTCATAAACTGGTCAAATTTGTTTAAGTCTGCTCCTTCAACACTTTCGAGAGGCCCCGTTACTGCTCTTTGAATATCAAAGCGAGTATGCAGACCATCTTTTGCATTTTGGTCTAATTTACCTTTAAACCCAGTTCCAAATTCTTTTAGCATCCTTCCAAAAAACAATGCTGTGTCATAACCTTTAAAAGCTTCTGTTGTTGGTGGCATTCCAAATTTATTATAAAACCCTTCTTTGAAAGATTGAACATCAAAATTATCTGGATTGATGAAAGCGTCAGAAGTGATATGCACATTCATGGATTCATAATATTGATAACCAATCTGTGTGAAATTTTTCCAACGAGGTTGACCATAAACGACGATAGAATTATCCTCTTTTTTCAAATCTAAATTTCTAAGCATTGCATACACAAAACTCTGATTAGAAGAAGCAATAATAAATGCAGTACTGCTCAACTCATTCATGTAAGGCTCAAAATCAAAATCATCAATGGACATAGTGTCTTTATCAATGGTCACTAGCTGAATGGAATCAACACTGGTGCTACCCTCCATTGCAAAATGAGCATCTAAGTAGTATTGCATTAAATCCTGTTCTTGCTCAATATTTCTTCCAAAAACAACAATTTGGTCTGGTTGGAATTTATCCTTTGCGTGACCCATAATAGCCTCGGCATGTGTTTTTGCACTAGGATTAAGTTGTATAAAGAAAGGATTATCGCTGGTTAAATTTTGATGTGGAAAAATAGGAGATACAAAAGGCGTATTATTGTTTTTGGCAAATGCTGCCATTGCTCTTGCGGTAGAATTTCTAAAGGTGCCAATAATGAGATGCGCTGTTTGTGCTTCATAATTATTAGTCAATTGGATAGTAGACCCTTCGGAGGCACGAGTATCAAGTACACTTACTTCTAAATTGACCCCTTCTCCTGAAAGCACATCAAAAGCCATTTTAGCCCCCTCATAAAAATTTAAAGCTGGGATAGAACGGCGGTCAATTTTATTTTCAGCAGCATTGTATCTATCTGCTAAGAAAGGTAGCGCTAAGACTAGGTTATAGGAAAATAAAAGCTCTGTATCTTCATCAAAAACTGTTTCGCCGCCATTCTGAGTGGCATCAGAGGTGATAGGTGGGATGACTTCTTCTAGTGCTGGTTCTGTCCAAGCAATTGTGTCTAATTCTCCTGTAACATCTGTTACTACTTCGAAATCTCCTGTTTCAGGATTATAGACTCTTTTTCCTTGGATTTCATCTAATTCCTCTTCCTCATTAGTGGAAGTAGTTGGCTTAGTCGGTTCTTGTACCTTTTTTAAAGAGTCACAAGAAGAAAGTCCAATTAGCAAAAAAATAAAAAATAAAGGTAATGCTTTATGGTTGTCCCAGATTTTCATGATTGTCTAAGATTATTTATGCAATAAAGTTATTACTTCGTTTTATTGGGGTATTATTTTATGTTATGGAGGTTATTAGCAATTATTATCGGTTTTTCATTGCTATTCCCATTCAATGGTCGCAGGTGGTTTAGTACTTATATCATAAACGACTCGATTAATTCCCCGAACATTATTAATAATTTCACTCGAAACCGTTGCTAAAAATTCATAGGGTAATTTACTCCATTCCGCAGTCATGCCGTCCATTGAATTAACTGCTCGAAGGGCGACTGCTTGCTCATAAGTACGTTCATCACCCATTACTCCTACTGATTGGACGGGCAACAAGATAACGCCTGCTTGCCAAACTTCATTATAAAGTTGGTGTTTTTTTAGATTATTAATGAAAATGGCATCTGCTTCTTGTAATAAGGCAACTTTCTCTGGGGTGATGTCTCCTAAAATCCTAATCGCTAGTCCTGGGCCAGGGAAAGGATGCCGTCCATTGATATTATCAGGAATACCCAATTCTTTACCGACTTTCCGAACTTCATCTTTGAATAAACTTCTAAGTGGTTCGATAATTTTAAGATTAAGGATATCGGGCAAACCACCAACGTTATGATGAGATTTAATGGTTACAGAAGGTCCATGAACCGATACGGATTCAATAACATCTGGATAAATAGTGCCTTGCCCTAACCATTTAATTTCTTCTAATTTATTAGCTTCCGCTTCAAATACTTCAATGAAAACTCGACCAATTATCTTCCTTTTTTTCTCTGGGTCACTTTCTCCTTTTAATTCCGACCAAAACCGTTGACGAGCATCTACCCCAATGACATTTAAGCCCATTACTTTATAAGAATCCAAGACTTCTTGGAATTCATCCTTTCTTAACAGCCCATTGTCAACAAAGATACAAGTTAGATTTTTGCCAATAGCTTTGTGTAATAATTCTGCCCCGACTGTGGAATCCACACCGCCAGACAAGCCCATAATTACTTTGTCATCTCCTAATTTTTCTTGTAATTCGGCGATTGTCTGCCCAACAAAAGAGGCAGGAGTCCAACTTGGCGAACAACCTGCAATATCGACTAAAAAATTCTTTAATAATTGTTTACCATCAATGCTGTGCGTTACTTCAGGGTGAAATTGAATACAGTAGACGGGTTTTGCGAAAGTTTTGTCTTCGGCTTTGAAGGCAGCTACGGGAATACTTTCTGTCCCTGCTAGTACCTTAAATCCTTTGGGTATTTCAAAAATAGTATCGCCATGAGACATCCAAACTTGAGAACCCTTTTGAATACCCTTTAAAAAAGGGTCAGTTTTGACACTCCCCAAACTGGCTTTACCATATTCTCTTTTTTCTGAGCGTTGTACATTACCGCCTAGTTTTTGGGCAATATATTGGGCACCGTAACAAATACCTAAAACTGGTTTTTTTCCAATTATTTTATCTAAGTCTATTTGTAATGCCTTTTCGTCTGTTACAGAAAAAGGGCTTCCCGATAGAATAACTGCTTTTATAGAGTCATCCAAAACGGGTATTTTATTATAAGGAACAATTTCACTATAAATATTGAGTTCTCGAACTCTTCTAGCGATTAATTGGGTGTACTGAGAACCGAAATCTAAAATTAGAATTTTCTCGTGCATTGATGCTTTTTTGAGAAGACAAAATATAATAAATAAGCACATAGTTCGCATGTTGATTAATGGAGGCTATGTGCTTATTTATTCTTAAAATCAAAAATGATTAGCTGTTTTAGCAGTCTAATAATCGCCAAGTGTTTCTGGTAGCTGTGCTAAAGCAGTCGCTGTTTGTTCTTCATTAGGTGCTTTTCCGTGCCATGCGTGGGTATGCATCATAAAATCAACACCCTGCCCCATGACCGTTTTCATCAAAATAGCGACAGGCTTTCCATTTCCTGCTTTCTTTTTTGCTTTGTTTAAACCATTAACAACCTTCCGCATATTATTCCCGTCCATCGTCATTACCTCCCAACCAAATACTCGGAATTTTTGCTTTAAATCACCTAAACCTAAAACTTCATCCGTAGAGCCGTCAATTTGTTGACCATTCCAATCTACAGTTACGATTAGATTATCCACCTTGTGGTGGGGCGCAAACATAATAGCTTCCCAGTTTTGTCCTTCTTGCAATTCTCCATCTCCAGTCAAAGCAAAAACCAGTTTATCATCTCCATTTAACTTTTTGGATAAGGCTGCACCTATTGCCACAGAAATTCCTTGTCCTAAAGAACCAGAAGCTACTCTGATACCAGGAAGCCCTTCGTGCGTAGTTGGATGACCTTGTAAACGAGTGTTTAGCTTTCTAAAAGTAGCTAATTCTTCTACTGGGAAATATCCTGCTCTAGCTAAAACACTATAAAATACAGGAGAAATATGACCATTGGATAAGAAAAATAAATCTTCTCCTTTGCCTTCCATCTCAAAACCAGGTTTCCTATCCATGATTTCGAAGTAAAGTGCAGTTAGAAAATCGGTACACCCCAAAGAACCTCCTGGGTGTCCGGTACCTGCTGAATTTACCTGTCTAATAATATCTCTCCTAACTTGCGTAGCAATGTCTTCTAGTTTTTTAATAGCTGCCATATTGATTAATATGAATGATTAGATGAATTGGATGCTAAATAAAATTTAATTTGAATTAGGCTGCGAAAGTACGAAAGTGTAGAAAGGTTTTCAAAGAATTCGAGCGACAATTGTCAATTTTACCTAAAAAATAAAAGGACAACCTAAACTTAATCAGGTTGTCCTTCTAATTTGTAAACTTAAAAAGAGTGATTTTTAGTTTACGGACGCAGCTAATTCTTTACCAGGTTTGAATTTGATAACGTTCTTAGCTTTAATCTGGATAGCTTCTCCGGTCTTTGGATTTCTACCTGTTCTTGCGGCACGCTCAGATACTGAGAATGTTCCGAATCCTAAAACAGCAACTTTATTACCGTCTTTAAGTGTTGCTTCAATACTGCCTAATACACAGTTTACAGCTTCAGCAGCTTGAGCTTTTGTTAAGTTAGCATCTTCTGCTACTTTGTTGATTAAATCTCCTTTGTTCATTTTGAAAAATTTTTAAATGTGCTTTGAAAAAAAATCGG